>CBIMFG010000302.1:0-5869 GCA_966243125.1 uncultured Niastella sp. | reverse complement strand
TGCACCGGCAACAGATAGGCGCCCTGCTGGAAACGCCTAATTTTTATCATTATCTGAACGCAGTACAAAATTTAAATATAGTTGCCGCTATTAAACAACGGGGCAAAACAGACGTAAACCGGGTGCTGGAACTGGTTAATCTGGAACAACGCAAGTTCTCTAAATTCAGCACCTATTCATTGGGAATGAAACAACGGCTGGCTATTGCCAGCGGTTTACTCGGCGATCCCGATGTGCTTATCTTTGATGAACCCACCAATGGCCTCGATCCCGTAGGTATTGTAGAAACCCGGGAGCTGATCAAAAAGTTACACAAGGCTGGTAAAACCATTATCATGGCCAGTCACCTGCTCGATGAGGTGGAGAAAGTTTGCACCCATGTAGCCATTCTGCAAAAAGGCACCCTGCTTACCCATGGGCATGTTGATGAAATACTGATCACCGATGAAATTGTAGAAACCGGCGCGGCCAATATGCAGCAATTACAAAGCGTACTGCAACAGTACCCCGGCGCTAAAAAAGTGTATGTGAACTCTCCCCATGTTGAGCTCACTTTTGCTGCCGGCACTGTTTCACTGGAAGCCTTGAACCGCTATTGTTTTGAAAAGGGCGTAACGCTTCACCACCTGCGGGTTCGCAAAAAAAGCCTGGAAACCAAATTCTTTGAACTTACGCAAAACACTAAATAACATGGGGCAATTATTAGCTATAGAATGGATGAAGCTGAAGAACTATCGGGCGTTCTGGATCTTATTTTGCTTATACGTGGCCACCATCTTTGGCGGTAACTATATTATATACCGTATTCAATTAGTGATCTATTCTGAACGTCAGGCCAAAGGCATTGCCGCCATGGTATTAGGTAACCCACCCTACTCCTTCCCTACCGTGTGGCAGGCAGTAGGCCATGTAAGTAGCTGGCTGTTGTTTATTCCCGGTTTGATCATGATACTCACTGTAACCAACGAATACAGTTATAAAACACACCGGCAAAATGTTATTGATGGTTGGACGCGTCAGCAATTCATTACTTCCAAAATATTGCTGGCAGCGGTATTTGCGGTGTTTTCAACAATAGTGGTAGGTATTACAGCAACCATTTTTGGTTTTATGTCGGGCGATGCTTCTTTTAGTTTTGAAGGCTTCTCGTATATCTGGTATTTTCTGTTACAAGCCATGAGCTATATTATGGTAGCCTTGTTGCTGGCGGTAATATTCAAAAGAGGGGCATTGGCCATTGGCGTTTTCTTTGCCTACTCTGTGGTGCTGGAACAAATTCTTGTGCTGGTGCTAAACAAGTATGCCAACTATGCCGGCCGGTATTTGCCATTGGAAACTACGGATGAGCTGATCCCATTCCCGCATATTCAACGGATCATTAATAAACTAATAGCCACCGAACCCAATTATACAGCCATCCTGATTATGGCCTTCGTATACCTGGCAGCGTATTTATTTTTTACGGTTAGAAAATTTCAGACAGACGATCTGTAAATTAGTTTTTCAACAGATTGTCCAGCGCCACATTCAGGGAGGGAAACAAGAACTGAAAGCCGCTGCTTTTGATCTTTTCGCAACTTACGTTGGCGCTTTTCAGGATCTCGATACTTAATTCACCCAATAGTATTTTCAGCACAAACGAGGGAACATATACAGGAATGTAAAACTTCCCTTTCATTTTTTTAGCCAGGGTAAGCATCAGATTTTTATTGGTTACCGGTTCGGGCGCCACTACGTTATATTCACCGCGCACTTTTTCTTTTTCTATAGCGTATACAAATAAGCGGCATACATCGTCGATGTGGATCCAGCTGGTTATTTGTTCGCCATTGCCAAAGATAGGGGCAATGCCAGCCTTTATGGGTTTCTGAAATTCAGCCAAAGCGCCGCCCTCATTACTCAATACAATACCGGTGCGAAAGATAACCAGTCGTTTGTTCAAGGCTGTTACCGGCTTAACGGCGTTCTCCCATTTTACACAGGTATCGCCCAGAAAGCCCGGATCGGCAGGATCGCCTTCACTAAAGAACTTTTGGGAAGGACTTCTTTTGTTATCATCGCCATACCAGCCAATGCCACTCATACTGATAACAGCCTGCACTTTATTGGTATTTTCCTGCATGGCTTTTACCAGCAGCTGGCCGCTTTGCACGCGGCTGTCAACAATTTCTTTTTTACGGGCTTTCGACCACCGTTTATCGGCTACACCGGCGCCGGCGAGGTTAATAATGTAATCGGCTTTTTGCAACGCAGCTATATCAATACGTTGGTTGGCGGGGTCCCAGGCGGCATATGAAATGGCACCTGCAGCTGGCCGGGGATGGCGGGTAAGAATAATTACTTCGTGTTGCTTTTCAACTAAAAGTTTACTCAGGCTTTTGCCGATAGTACCTGTGCCGCCGGTTATTAGTATAGTTGCCATGCTACAAAGTTAGGGTTTGTTGTTAAATACAAGTTCCGGGTTCCTAGTTTCGAGTTCCGAGTTCAGAGTTCCCGGTTCAGAGTTCTTTGTTCTGTGTTCTTTGTTCTGGGGGTGCCGCGATGCGGTGTATTTGCTTGCAGCTTACAGCTTGAAGCTTGCAGCTTTTCAATATTCAACATTAAATAAAAATCCCCCCGATTAGTCGGGGGGACTACAACTAAAAACAACAATCGCTGTGTTAAAACAATCGATTTATACCTGGTACCCCTGCTCAATGAACCTTTACTCTCAATACGAACAGGTAGCACACACGGTGGGACAGGATACTAACAACTATTTTTAATCCGGCTTTTTTCCATCTAAAAACGTGTTCAGCGTGGAAAGCTGGGTATTATTATTTTCGTCGGTTTTTACTTCAATCTTGCTGTAGAAGTTTTCGACACTGGAAAAGGTGTTATACAATTCCAGATTGCGGCGGATGTATGCCGGCACAGTTTCAAACTCGTTGTTAGGGTCTGCTCCGTTAATGTTGAACGACAGATTTCTTAATTTCTGAATTCGTTCGGCAGCACGGCGTTTTTGTTCTTCTGCTTCGTCTAGCATCGCCAGGTCCTCTGCAGAAATATTGCCGCCACTAACAGGGGGTTGAGAATGGTAGGCCCCAGGCACATCCGTCGCTGAAATATCATCTTTGAAAACCAGATGCAGGTCATTGGAATCATCATCTTCCTGGACCGGTTTTGCACTGGTGTTTCTGACAGGTTCCTTCACAGGTAACTGTTCTGGTTTGGATTCATTTGTTTTCGGCTCTGCATAAATATTGGAAGGCTTGGCCAAGTATCCTCCGGATGCTGCAGACACCGAAGAATTATTTTGATTTTTTTGTACTTGCTGTTGCTGTGTAGAGGGTACAGGATCGGATGATTGCGAAAGTACCCATTCTACCCTTTCCGGCTTCTCATTATTATCCACAGTATTTCTACCAGCGTCTTCATTCGTATAAAGCTCCATAGTAGGTTCGGCAACGGTAGAATCGCCATCGATTAACCGGGGCGCCAGCTCTGGTTTAATCTCAAGGTCACCTCTCTCACCCTGTTGCTCAGCAGCCGGTTGTTCCTTTTTGGGTTTTTCCGGTTGTTGGTTCAGGGAAAGCAGGATCTTTTCATCCTTTTTCGGTTCTACTTTAGGCGTTGCCTTCTTAAAAGGGTCTTTATGCTCAAAACCAGTGGCTATAAGGGTTATACCAATTTTGTCACCCAGGGAAGGATCGTAACCCATACCCAGGATCACATCAGAGTCTTCACCGGCCTGGCTTAATAAAAAGTTTTGAATGATCTCTACTTCATCCATGGTGAACTCATGATCACCTTCTGATGAATTGATATTGATGAGGATCCATTTAGCGCCACGGATATCATTATCATTCAGCAATGGCGAGTTCAACGCTTCTTCAATACAACGAATAGCACGGTCTTCGCCTCTGGCGGTTGCACTGCCAAGGATAGCCACGCCACCGTTACGCATGATAGTACATACGTCGGCAAAGTCAACGTTGATCTGTCCGGTACTATTAATTACATCGGTAATACATTTAGCGGCAGTTGCCAATACGTTATCTGCTTTGGAAAAGGCATCTTTCATTTTCAGGTTACCAAACTGATGACGCAACTTGTCGTTGCTGATCACCAGCAGGGTATCAACCGACTGTTTCAGTTGTTTAATACCATTTTCGGCCTGCGCCTGGCGTTTAGGGCCTTCGTATGAAAACGGGGTTGTTACAATACCTACAGTAAGTATACCTAACTCCTTACATATTTTAGCAATGATAGGTGCGCCACCGGTACCGGTTCCACCACCCATACCTGCAGTAATAAACGCCATTTTGGTATTTACTTCCAAAATACGTTTCAGCTCTTCCAGGCTTTCTTCGGTAGCCTGGCGGCCAATTTCCGGATTGGCGCCTGCGCCCAAACCTTGTGTAAGGTGGGGCCCCAACTGCACTTTATTAGGCACCTGGCTTCTTGCGATAGCCTGGGCATCGGTATTACAAATGATAAAATTTACGCCCTCTATCTGCTGGCTGAACATGTGGTTAACCGCATTGCTACCACCACCTCCTACACCTATGACTTTTAGTATAGATGATTTTTCCTTTGGTAAATCAAAATGAATCATAGCTTACTGTTTAACAGCCCCACCAGCCACCCTCACTCGCTGCTGAGACCAGATTAAGAATAACGGGTTAGTTTAACAAATTCGCATTGAAATGGTTTACCCATAATAATGCTGGCATTTTTCATATTCCCCGGATTTTCTTTTTCAATAGGTTGATTGGCAGGACCGGTAATTATTTATAACGCGTGGTCTTCTTCTTCCTTGAACAGCTCAATGATACCATCTTTGAACTTGCCCCAGAAGTCTTTTATACCCTTGCGGTTCCTTAACTTTTCTGTTTGCAATTCATCTTCTTCTTCAAAAGCATCTTCTTCTACGAGTTCAGTTTTACGCAGGTTTTCGGGGATCTCCATTTTCCTGAACTGGTTTTCGAACTGCTTGCGATGATTTTCATAATCGCTGTAGCCTTTCATAATAAGACCAATACAGGTTGAATAGGTTGGGCGGGCCCGTTCTTCAATATGTCCGGCAGCCAGGTGTTCGGTTGGGAAACCGATGCGGGCATTTAAACCGGTTACATATTCTGTTAACTGAATCAGGTGTTTTAATTGTGAACCACCACCGGTTAATACAATACCACCATTCAGCATGCGGTTATCCAGGCCAACCTGCTTTAAGTGATAGGTAACAAAATCCATGATCTCACTCATACGTGCCTGTATGATGTTGGCCAGGTTCTTTACACTAATCTCTTTGGCTGGCATACCACGCAAACCGGGAATGGTAATGAAGGCATTGCTGCGGGCTTCATTGGCCAGGGCACTGCCAAACTGAACTTTCATTTGTTCAGCCTGTGTTTTCAACACACCCAAACCGGTTTTAATATCATTGGTAATGTTTTCACCACCAAATGGAATAACAGCGGTATGTTTTAAGATCCCTTCATAGAACACAGCCAGGTCGGTTGTACCACCACCTATGTCAACAATAGCCACACCTGCTTCCAGGTCTTCAATTCCCATAACGGCTGCGGCAGATGCCAGTGGTTGCAATACCAGGTCCTTTGTTTTTAATCCACTTTTATCAACTGCACGGGTAATATTGCGGATGGCGTTTTTGTCGCCGGTGATGATGTGGAAATTAGCACCAATTTTCACGCCACCATAGCCAATTGGGTTAGGAATATTTTGAAAATTATCAACTGTGAACTCCTGTGGTATCACATCAATGATCTGATCACCGGCAGGAATGTATGTTTTATACTGATCATTGATCAGCTGATCGATCTCACGTTGCGAAATTTCATCATCGTTATTCTGACGCACAATGTCA
>CBIMFG010000301.1:0-5869 GCA_966243125.1 uncultured Niastella sp. | reverse complement strand
AATTCCTTTTTCATTCAAAGCTGTAACCAGCGCCTCGCCTATACCCAGTTGGGTAAGCAGGTCATCGGTTTGATAATACTCCGTTTCGGGATAGTTTTCAGCAGCCTGTTTAATTGTTTTTCTGTCGGCAGCGGTGAATGCGCGTAAGGCATGCTGCACCTTTAAACCCAACTGACTTAAGATGGCGGCGGGCACATCCTGTGGGTTCTGCGTACAAAAGAAGATACCTACTCCTTTTGAACGAATGAGTTTTATGATGGTTTCAATTTGTTGTAATAACGCCTCCGTAGCTTCCTGAAATACCAGGTGGGCTTCGTCGATAAACATCACCAGTTTGGGTTTGTCCATATCGCCGGCCTCAGGCAGGGTGGCGTACAGTTCGGCCAGCATTTGCAGCATAAAGGTGGAGAACAACTTAGGTCGGTTTTGCATATCGGTTACCCGCAGCACATTTATAATTCCACGGCCATCATTGCTGATGCGCATAAGGTCGTCAATTTCAAAAGAAGGTTCGCCAAAGAAATGATCGGCGCCCTGTTGCTGCAGCTCTATTACTTTACGCAAAATGGTACCAGTACTGGTAGTAGCTATCTTTCCATATGCCTGCTCTATTTCCTTCTTGCCTTCATTGCTTACATACTGAATCACTTTTATAAAGTCTTTCAGATCGAGCAAGGGCATTTTGTTATCATCGCAATATTTGAAGATGAGGGAAACAATGCCTTCCTGCGTATCGTTCAGGTCAAGGATCTTCGATAATAAGATGGGGCCAAACTCGCTTACTGTAGCACGCAGGCGAACACCCTTTTCGTTGCTCAGCGTCATTAGCTCAACGGGAAAAGCGGCAGGTTTATATTCACCGCCGATCTTCGACAGGCGTTCTTCAATATTTTTATTTACGGTACCGGCAGCGGCAATACCACTCAGGTCGCCTTTAATATCCATCAACAAAACGGGTACACTGGCATCGCTTAGGGCCTCGGCAATCAACTGCAGGGTCTTGGTTTTTCCGGTACCGGTGGCGCCGGCAATTAAACCATGCCGGTTCATTGTTTTTAATGGCAAAAAAACATCTGTTCCTGCAAGTACATCCGCACCCAATACAGCCGTACCTATACGAAATGATTCTCCTTTAAATGTATAATTATCCTTTACTGACTGAACAAATGCATCCTTATTGGCCATATTCAAGTTTTATGGCAGAAAGATACCTATTTACCGGCAATCGACAATGTGTAGTCTAACTTATTGATTATGAAAAACAAATGGAACTATTCGCCGCGGGCGGATAGTTCCATTATCACATTAGCTAATTAGCAAATTATCACATTGGTTTTACATGTCTTCTTCCCGTTCCAGCATCAGAATAGCGCTTTGCGGAACGATGTAATACTTATCATTTTCGTACAGCACTTCGGTGGCGCCGCTTAGTAAAAAGATGGCCAGATCACCTTCTTTTGCCTGCAATGGAACATATTTTACCTGTTCTTCGCTGCCCTTCCAGCTTTCTTCCTCTATTGGCATGGGAATGGCATATCCTGGACCAGTCTTGATCACATAACCCTGCTGTACTTTTTCGCGTTCCCCTACCCCGGGCGGCAGGTATAAACCGGTTTCTGTACGTTCATTTGGTTTAGCGGGACGGATCAATACTCTGTCACCAATGACAATAAGTTTTTTGAATTTGTTATCAGTTGTCAAACGCATACGACCTTAATTAAAGGCGTAAAATTAACCAATTAACTGTTCATACTGGCTATTTGCCATTCAACAGGCAAGCGGCCATTATTAACAAAAAATTACGCGGATATTGCCGGTTATCGCAAATGATTTAACTTTATTTACACTATCGAACTAAATCTACATCACAATGGAAGGAAAGAAACCCAAAATTTTATTATGCGAGGACGACCAGAACTTAGGAATGGTGCTGAAGAATTATCTGGAATTAAATGATTTTGATGTGACGCTGGAACGTGACGGCCGCCTTGGCCTTGCCGCTTTTCAACGCGAAAGATTTGAACTGTGCTTACTTGATATAATGATGCCTCATATGGATGGATTCACCCTGGCGGAAGAGATCCGCGATGTTGATCCAGACATTCCATTATTTTTCTTAAGCGCCAAAACCATGAAGGAAGATATCATTCAGGGTTACAAACTGGGCGCCGACGATTACATTACCAAACCGTTCGATAGCGAGGTATTGTTGTTGAAAATTAAGGCCATTCTGAAAAGGAATGAAGAAGTGAATAAAGAACAGGAGAATAAAGAATACGACCTGGGCGATTATCACTTCAACCCCAAATTACGCGAACTGAGCCACAGCGGTAAAACACAAACATTATCGCCCAAAGAAAATGAATTGCTGAAAATGCTTTGCGAGCACATGAACGACCTGTTGCCTCGTGAGCAGGCCCTTAAAAAGATCTGGGGCAGCGATACTTAGTTCAATGGCCGTAGTATGGATGTGTACATTGCCAAATTGCGCAAGTACCTGAAAGACGATGACAGCATCGAGATCGTGAATATTCACGGAAATGGATTCCGCCTGGTGGTACCGGTGGCATAGTTGCCGGTTACCGGGTACCAGTTACCGGTTAAATATAAAAACGCAGAGTACCTAAGGTGCTCTGCGTTTTTTATTAGTTTAAGGCGTGCAGCTGTATTTTTTCGCGCAGGCAGTATTGCTTGAAGCTTGCGACTTGAAGCTGTATTCTAATCAAACAATGTATTCATTCCACCAGCACCCGGCGCTACTCTGCCCAAATGGGCGTAGGCCTTGTGGGTGGCCTCGCGGCCGCGCGGTGTACGTTTTATAAATCCTTCCTGAATCAAAAATGGTTCATATACTTCTTCCAGCGTTCCGGTTTCTTCCCCTACTGCCGTAGCAATGGTGGTAATACCAACCGGGCCGCCTTTGAATTTGTCGATAATGGTCATCAGAATGCGGTTGTCCATTTCATCAAGGCCATGTTCATCTACATTCAATGCCTTTAACCCATGTTGGGTGATGCCCAGGTCAATGACACCATTACCGAGCACCTGCGCAAAATCGCGCATGCGGCGCAACAGGCCATTGGCAATACGCGGTGTACCGCGACTGCGCCGGGCAATTTCACCTGCCGCATCGGAAGTTATTTTTGTACCAAGGATACTGGCAGAACGGGAAACAATTTTTTGCAATGTATCGGCCGTATAATATTCCAGGCGTTGTTTAATAGCAAAACGCGACAATAAAGGAGCCGTCAACAAACCACTGCGGGTGGTAGCACCCACCAGTGTAAATGGATTCAGCGTTAATTGAATGCTGCGGGCGTTGGGGCCGGTGTCTATCATAATATCGATGCGGTAATCTTCCATGGCTGCATACAGGTATTCTTCCACCACCGTGCTCAGGCGATGAATTTCATCAATAAACAACACATCCCGTGGTTCCAGATTGGTGAGCAAACCTGCCAGGTCACCGGGTTTTTCAATTACCGGTCCGCTCGTTTCTTTAATGTTCACCCCCAACTCATTGGCCACAATACGGCTCAGGGTGGTTTTACCCAAACCGGGCGGGCCATGAAACAGGATATGGTCCAGGGCTTCGCCGCGCATTTTAGCCGCTTTTATAAAAACGGTGAGGTTATCAATGATCTGCCCCTGCCCCGAAAAATCATTTATTTCCCGGGGGCGGATGTTATTTTCAAACTCCTTATCCGCCGCAGTGAATGTTTCTTTATTGTTATTTAAGTTCGGATTAGACATGCTTTGTAAAACTACGCAAATGTAATGTAAGCCGGCAATCCGGATAATCACAAAATTCACTAACTTAATAGAGTACATAAAACCCCGATCATGAAAGTTGGAATCATTGGTTCAGGTATAGTTGGCCAAACACTGGGCAGTGCTTTTTTAACCGAAGGCTATGAAGTGATGCTGGGCACCCGCAACCCCGGCAAGGAAGAAGTAAAAAAGTGGAAGGCTGCAAATCCCAAAGGCCAATGCGGCACGTTTGGTGTAACCGCCCAGTTTGGCGATATCGTAGTATTGGCCGTTGCCGGTTCTGCAGCGGAATCGGCCATTAAGCTATCAGGCACTTCACATTTCAACAATAAGATCCTGATAGATACAACCAATCCCATTGCAGCCGGCGGACCAAAAGACGGCGTGTTATCGCTCTTTACTGATCCCAATGAATCCTTATTGGAACGATTGCAAAAACTAATTCCACAAGCCAGAATGGTAAAAGCGTTTAACTGTGTGGGTAACCTGCAAATGTATAAACCCACTGTAAAAGGCGGCCCTCCTACCATGTTCATTTGCGGTAACGACGTAAACGCCAAAAAAACTGTGACGGACATTTTAACCACTTTTGGTTATGAAACGGCAGACATGGGTGTGGCCACCGCTGCCCGCGCCATTGAACCTCTGTGCGTGTTATGGTGTATTCCCGGTTTCTTAAACAACCAATGGACACACGCCTTCAGGCTGTTGAAAGTTTAAGGTATAAGGTTTAAGGTCGTTATATTTTGAGATTAACAATTAATTTTGAACCTCAAATTTGGGCAACCACTTTAAACTTTAAACCTTAAACTTTATACCTTTGACTTATGAACTTCGAAGCATTTCAACAAAGTATTACTGCTGAGGCACCACCAGCAAACACCAACGTGTATTTGCAATCGTTATGGCACGATGCCAAAGGTGACTGGGACTATGCTCATACGCTTATACAGGACCTATCTGATAAATCTGCGGCCTGGATCCATGCTTACCTGCATCGTAAAGAAGGCGATATCTGGAATGCCAATTACTGGTACACCAAAGCTGGCCAACGCATGCCCGGTTATGGTTTGGAACAGGAATGGGAAGAGCTGGTGAAAGCCATGCTATAACAGTGTTTCATCTACCCTTTCAATTTTACAGATGTAACAACAAGCCTGCGCATTACGTGCATGCAGGTATTCAATTTCGGGATGCAGTTCAAATATATTGGGGATCATTTCATCCACATCAGCATCTCCTACCTGCTGCGTAAATACCATCAGCTGCTCTTTGCTATACCCGATCAATGTTAAGGGAAAACTTGTTTTATTCGCTTTTATTTCGGGTGGGAACCGATGAATGTCTGCATACTCCTCCACTTCTTCTTTATTGATAAAAACAGGCCCAGGTTGGTTGTAAGGATTGTCAACCGAAAAAGGACTATGACTGATCAACAACCGGGTATCAATTCCTTTTTTAAATGGTTTTAACGAAACCCGGCAAGGCCCTAACCCTGTTGCTATTTGTTCAATAACAGTATGGCCAAATGCATCTTTACCAGTAGCCCTTACCTGTGCAGCATACTCTTTTGATAAGGGAACAATTTTAAACTTTCGCATCGTGTATCATTTTATTGTTACACAAAATTGCGATCGCCTGCCAATTATTTCAACCCGTTTATTGCGCTTTTAAATAGCGGTTTAACTGTAAAATAAAATCAGGGTCGGGACAATTAGCCAGGTATTTATTCCGCTCAGAGAACTTACAAACACCGGGATAGTCGCCTTCTTTTAACTCCATATCGAGTATGATCTGAAAATGCAGGTGTGGCGGCCAGTGGCCGTTTTCGTGCAGTTCACCAAAATGCCCAATGGTTTGACCAATGGAAACGTATTGACCTGCTGAGAGCGTTTCAATATCGCGTACACTTAAATGGCCGTAGAGTGTATAAAAAGGTAATCCATCCAATTGATGCAGCAGAATTAACGTTGCACCATAATCGCCAAATTGATCATTGAATGCAACACTGTGTATCATACCACCCATAAAAGCATATACATTGGTGCCTGCAGGCCCCCAGATATCGACCCCTAAATGCAGGCGGCGCGGTTCTTCC
>CBIMFG010000300.1:0-5873 GCA_966243125.1 uncultured Niastella sp. | reverse complement strand
GGGGCTCGAGGTCTTCGAACGAATGACAGTGACCATCGACGAGCCGCACAATCGGCAGGATCTGCGTCGGTGACACTGGATGTAAGTCATATTCCATCACATACGCATGATGGTAATATTACTTTACAATTACCCGCCAATAGTGGTCCGGGAATAGATCCTACGGTAAATAGCGGCTTTCCATCGGATTATACAGGCGCTTATTCAACAAGCGGAAACAGCACCATGCAGGCGCCGGATTATAAGAACGCTGCGCTCACAAATGCAGGTTCCGGTGCGCCGGTAATTACCCGGTCGCCTTACCTGGTTATAAACCACATCATTTGTATGGAGGGAGTATATCCCAGCAGAAATTAATAATCATCGTATAATAATCACAGAAGCATGTTCATTCAACCTTATATAGGCGTTGTAGTACCGTTTGCCGGCAATTTTGCGCCACAAAACTGGATGTTTTGCAAAGGGCAGGCATTACCGATAGCTGAATACGAAGCCCTTTTTACTATAATAGGAACCATTTATGGCGGGGATGGCGTCAATACATTTGCTTTACCCAATTTAATCGGGCGCGTAGCGATCCATTCAGGTCAGGGAGCCGACATGCAAAATTATATAGCGGGTGAAAATGGCGGCCAGGAAAAAGTTTCGATCACCGTGAACAACCTTCCCGTTCATACGCATGCGCTAACCGGAACCATAACCGGTAACCCACCCTGTTCAGACAGTGCTGGTACTACGAGCATGCCCGAAAACAATTACCCGGCCATCATCAATGGCGCTGCAGCACAGTATAGCACAAGCGCCAGTGATACCATATCAATGGGTGGAGCGGTTATAACTACAACAACTCCGTTGGCCCCGGTTGTAAACGGAGAACAAAAAGAACCCATTAATACCATGTCGCCTTTTCTTGCCATGAATTATATCATTTGTGTGGCAGGCATATTTCCTCCACAGGGCTAGTTGCTTATTTATTAAATAACATTCTTATGAACGATAGTATATTAGGATTTGTGACGCTTTTTGCCGGCAATTTTGCGCCCATGAACTGGGCTTTTTGTAATGGAAGCCTGATACCCATTTCAGCGAATACTACTTTGTTTGCGGTTATAGGAACTACCTATGGCGGCAATGGCACCACCAACTTTGCGCTGCCCGATCTACGGGGAAGAGCTATTATTGGTGCAGGGCAAGGGATCACCAGCTACGATGCCGGCGAAACAGGCGGTACCGAATCAATACCTGCATTGGAAACAAAAAACATTCCGGCGCACACCCACAATTTTCAGGCAACCATTACGCCGCATGCGGCCGGTGTAGCCAACTCGTTAACTCCTAAAGATGCAGTATATGCCACCAACACGAATCAGCAAATGTATGATTACTCTTCTGATGTAAACCTGGCATCGTATACAGCTACCATTAAAACCTCAGCCGTTGGCGGCGCCAATCCGCAACCGATACCGATACTGCACCCGGTGGTAGCGCTGAATTATATCATTTGCCTGAAAGGCGTGTTTCCCGTTAGAGGTTGATCACAAAAAAATAAATTATGGTAACCCGAATAGGTTTGCTTCTTCCCCGCTCTACCGATTACCCGGCAATGGGATACAATATGCTGGATGGCTTGCGATGCCGGCTTGCCGCAGCCGGCGACAGGGAATATCAGTTTTGTATAGAAAACATTGGCTATGGTGAAAACAATGAGCTCAATTATTCCAAAGCTGAAAAGCTTTTTCTGCAAGATAATATAGCTATCCTGATCGCTTACTGTAATTCGGCAAATGCAGAGTCCTTATACCACCTGGCCGCCGCCTTTCAAAAGCCTTTCCTTATTCTTGATGCCGGTATGCAGCAGCCGCAGGAAAAAGCTTCACCCTATTGTTATCATATTTCGCTGCAGGGGCTTCATGGCTGCCGCATAGCCGGAAACATGTGTGGAGCCGGCAACCGTAATGTATTAATGGCCACTTCCTTTTATGATGGCGGTTACCGCGGGCCCTGGAGTTACGACCGGGGGCTTTCTGAAGCCGGTGGCTCCATATGCGGAAATTATGTAAGTAGCTATTTATCCGCTGAATTCAGCATAGATCAATATCTCAGTTTACTCAAAAATACAGATGCTGCGGCTGTTGCAGCCTGCTTCAGCAGCTATTTGGCTGAATTATTTTTTAATGCCCTGTATGAAAAAAACAGGGAGGCCACACCGGTGCCATTTTATTGCGCTCCGTTTATGGCCGAAGAGCAATTGCTGGGTAAATGCAATTTTCCCGGAGGGGAGTTTCACACCGTTGTTCCCTGGTCTTCATCTCTTGTGAACCCGCAGCAATCTGAATTCACCAATAGCATTCAGCAAACCACGAACACAGCGGCCAATATTTTTCATTTGCTGGGATGGGAAGCCGGTATTGTAACAATGGCGTTGGCTGAGTACGGTATTCAGTCATTGGAAAATTTTTCTTACCTGAGCCCGAGAGGCAAAACCACCATTCATTCTGCAACACATTATACCTACTCGCCGCTTTATAAGGGAAAGATCATTGGCGATCCAAATGGCAAATGTGCTTTACAGATTACAGAAACCCTTTTGCCTGATGCGGATATGCACGTAAAAGTAATGAGCGATCAGCCAACATCATTTATGTCGGGTTGGAAAAACAATTATTTATGTATTTGAAAATGAAAATATCAATATCTCTTTTTGTTGCCATCATTGTTATGCTGTTCACCTTACAGGCATCGGCACAGCAATGGGATTATGCAGCCCGCTATGGAGGTGTATCAACCGGTTTTAGTGATGCTGTAAATGCCATGTGTACCGATGCATCGGGCAATGTTTATGTAACCGGCAATTTTAATGGTACCATCAACTTCGGCAATGGAACAGCCACCTTAACGGCAACTGCCGGGGGAACGCAAACAGAAGGATTTGTTGCCAAATTTAACGCTGCGGGTCTTTGCCAGTGGGCAATTAATTTTGGCGGCGCCGCTACTGATGCCGGCGGGCTGGGTATTGTTACCAATGGTACTACAGTATATGTAACCGGTCAATCGCAGTTTCCCTGTACCATAGGCGCTTCTACTACCCTTACTTCGGTAGGTGGAAGCACAGACGGAATTGTATTTGCACTGAATGCCGCCACAGGCGCCACTACCTGGGCCAAAGCATTTGGCGGCGCCGGTACGCTCGATAAAGGACAAGCCATTTGCATGGACAATGGCGGGCATTTATACATATCCGGTACTTTTGGTACACGCACTACCAATGCCACTGCTTCTTTTGGTGCAAACGGCCTTTTTCCAAGAACAGTACAGGGAAATATAACTTCTTATACCAGCGATTTTTTTGTTGCGCAACTCGATGCATCATCCGGTACCTTCAACTGGGTAAGCTCGGGCGGTGCTTCGTCACAGGCAACACCGCTTGTAGTGGGCAATGATAATGTAACAGGAAGCGGTATTGCTTTTTTGCCGCTGCAAAACCAATTGATCATAACCGGTTCATTTGCCAATTCAAATGCCGCTTATTTTTCAAACGGGTCGGCTACTGCGGCTTTGTCGTTAACAAATGCCGGGGCTGCTGATATCTGTTTATTGCGAATGGACCTTTCGGGGAACTTCCTTAGCGGAGTAGCCGCAGGTGGCCCCAATGCCGATGAAGCGCTGGCCGTTACTTATGATGCCAACACATCGGCCGCCTACATCAATGGTTACTTTAACAGTGCCACAGTAAGCGGTGCTTTTAATGTAACCAACAGCGCCGGTGGATTTGATGAAGTATTTTATGCACGGTACAACCCGGCTACCAGTTCATTTGCCTGGGTAAAAAGCGCCAGCGGTTCTGCCAGCGGTAATGATGTAGCCCTTGCCAACGATGCCGGCGCTACCGGTGTTTATATAACGGGCAGGTACCAGAGCAGCATTTCTTTTCCTGGCGCATTAACCCCATTAACGGCTACGTCGGCAGGCAGTGATGATGCTTTTTTACTGAAAGTAGATGCTGCAACGGGCAATGCCATAGAACTGGCAACCGCCGGCAGTACAACCAGTGGCACCGATGCCGGTGCAGATGTAGCTGTAAGTACCGGCAACAATATATGGGTGGGTGGCATTTTTGCCGGCGGCACCCTGTCGTTCACACCTTCTTCTCCAGCGCTATCTGTTACTGCAGCCTCTGATCTGGAGCTTTTTTTAGCAAGGTATAATGATCCGCCTCCATCTATTATAACGCATCCGGCAGCGGCTACTGACTGCCTGGGCCTTTCGGCTGTATTCACCGTAACAGCGTCGGGGGCCTCTCTTACTTACCAGTGGCAGGAAAGCACAGATGCTGCATTTACCTCACCGGTAACCTTAACCAACACCGGTATATATGCTGGCGTAACTACTGCCACGCTTACTATTTCGGATAATACAACGGTAAACGGAAAATATTACCGCGTAAAGGTTTCCAACAGCGGCGGTACAGTTTATAGCAATGGAGCGTTATTGAATGCCACGCTTCCATCGTTACCGGGTGCACATACCAGTAAAACGCAGGCGGTAAATACAGCCAACAATGTATACTATGGTTCATTGTGCCAGTTAATTGACAAAGTAACGCCTTCAGGCGTTGCTGCTGTAACAGGCAATGCAACCAGTGAAGTATGGGTCGAAAGCGCCGTTCCAACCTATGGTTCGAAACCGTTTGTACAAAGGCATTATCAAATAAACCCTGCCACCAACCCGCTTACTGCCACAGCTACGGTTACCCTTTACTTTTCACAGGCCGACTTCGATGCATTCAATGCAGCGCCTGGCAGTACGGCCAATTTGCCAACCGGTGCAGCTGACAATGCAGGTAAAGCCAATCTGCGCATTGGAAAATACAGCGGAAGCAGCAATAACAGCACCGGCTTACCCGGCAGCTATACTTCAACGGTAACGGTTATTGACCCGCCAGATGCAAACATTGTATGGAATGCCGCCACTGGTATGTGGGAAGTAACATTCGCTGTAACGGGCTTTGGTGGTTTTGTTGTACAAACCAGTGTCTTTGCATTGCCTGTTAATCTGCTTTCTTTTGCTGCCCAGGTTTCAGGCGCCGATGTAAAAGTAAACTGGAAAACCGCCGATGAAACAGATCATGATCATTATGAGCTGGAACGCAGTACAGACGGCCGCAGCTTTACGCCGGTAGCTAATATAACACCCATTACAGGAAGTGGTATAAAAAATTATGAGTACGCCGATGCAGGCGCAGCGCTGCTGAATACAACCAGGCTGTTCTATCGCCTTGATATGATAAGTACATCGGGACACGCTGAATACAGCAATATAGTTACGGTGTATTTAACCACACCTGCATCGCCGGTAATGCGCGTTGGGCCTACTCCCTTTCATAATAACCTGGAAGTGGGGTTGAATATGCCCGAAAGCAAAAAACTGGTAATACAACTTACCGATATATATGGCCGAAGGGTGGCGCAGGAAACCCTGCAGGCCTCACAGGGGTTCAGCACCTATGTAATAAGTAAAGCATCGCAGCTTATGCCAGGCATGTACTGGCTAACAGTTGCCGTTGGCGAACAGCTGTATTCGTTCAAAGTATTAAAGCAGTGATCACTTACCGGTTACCTCACCAGCGGGGTAACCGGTTTGCCTTAAAACCACTTTGAAATACCCTCTTTCAGGGGTGCAAAGCCTTTCTGCCGACCAATAACTTAGTAGGGTTAATAAACAACAAACAATATCCCCTAAACCAATAAAATCAGATCTATGAGTAACCAGTTTCAGGACCTGTTAAATGCGTTGATCAGTTCAAAATTAGCTGCTATCAATACAGCGGTACCCACAGCCATCAGGAACAGAGGTTTGGACCCTATGATAAACGT
>CBIMFG010000299.1:0-5874 GCA_966243125.1 uncultured Niastella sp. | reverse complement strand
GTTATGATTCGTGGCGGGTACCTATGAATATCACAATGGATTATTACTGGTTTGGGAAGGATAAAATCTGGCAGGAAGATTATGCGCGGCGTATTCAAAACTTTTTTCGCTCAAAAGGTATCAAAACATTTGGCGATCAATATAACCCTAATGGCACCAACCCTGAATTTATATTGCAGGCCGGAGGTTTTAAAACGCTAAGACATTCAATTGGTTTGATTTCCACGGTAGCCTGTACCTCACTTATTCGTAAAGATAATAATCTTGATTTTTTGCATGAATTATGGAATGCCAAATTAGAACCTTACGAAGATGGCTATTTTGATCCTTATTACGATGGATTATTATATCTATTCAGTTTAATGCACCTAAGCGGTAAATATCAAATTATTATCCCCAAATGAAGCGGTTGGGGTCTGGGGCATTCAGGCGGTGGTTTTGCAACTGCATGTGCTATGTTCCGTTACCCCGATTTCTTTAAAGTGGATATTTCAGAATCTGGTAACTGCTCCGTGAGATGGACGATGAAAGGATTGACTGTGTTCATCCGGCCTTGTGCCGGTATTACGACCGACTTTGTTCGGACTTTCTTCGCATTTCTCCTGGGTGCAGCCGAACATTCCCCCGTAACATCCGAACAACATCCGAACAACGTCCGGTACAATACCCTCTTGATACCGGCACCATCCCGAAAAAACAGACCATTTTCCCATGGCCATTCAAGATACCTGTAGACCAGTATAATACAACCTGGAATAACATAAAACAAGATAAAACATGTTGGGACAGGATAGACATGCCAGGGATTTATTCTACAAAAATCCATCTTACTTTTATATAGCACAAGGAAACTGATCAAATACCGGTTATGATCATTCGTGAAGGCCAGATCTTTTGAGTGACATTTTTTTGTTTCCAGGCAACCCTCTTTTACCGCATAACGTATCCAGATTTTAGTTCACCGCCGGAATAGCCTTACTGGCTATGGGAATAAGGAAAATGTTAATCAGACGCCACATTCACTATTTTATTTTCTAAACTCATCTTTATGAAATGTTCATTCATTTTCCTGGCCCTATCCTTGCTATCCGTGAAAACTGTCTTTTGCCAGCAATGGGGAGGCTCCACCACCACTACCGGCTTGTTGTCAAGGGATGGTAACGTTTTGGTGGGCGACAACACCTTTCACCTAAACATTGGCGCCGGCGATCGCGCCATCGAGCTGGTTGGCAATAACACAGTATTCGACATGCGGTCGAATAATGCCAGCGGCAATTTTACGCTTAGTTTTTTTCCTCAGCTCAATTCATCGAGTATCATCACCTCCAGCCCGCTTGGTATACGGGTGGGAAGCTTCCAGCCAATTTTCCTTCCTGCCAACGGCAATGTGCTGATTGGCAAAAGCACGCAAACCAATACGGCCTACATGCTGGATGTGAATGGCAACGTACGGGCTAACAAAATACTCGTAAACACTACCGGTGCCGATTTTGTATTCGAATCTGGCTACCAATTGCCGTCCCTCCAAACAGTGGAGCAGTTCATTAAAACCAACCACCACCTGCCAGGAATTGCACCCGCGCAACAAATGCAGAAAGATGGTGTGGATTTGGGGGGCAACCAAACGAAACTGTTGCAAAAGATTGAAGAGCTGACGCTGTACATCATTGAACAGGAAAAACAGATCAGGACCCTGCAGGAAGAAAACAAAAAAATAACCGATCTCCAAACGCAAATCGACCGGCTGTCGGCGCTTATTCACAATTAAATTCCGCAGATATTCAATGATGGATTGTCCTATTTGTCACTCCACCACCGTGGAAACAAAACATTCAATAAAAAACGGAAATGCTGTGCTGCGTTGTGAACAATGCAGCACAGAGTTCCTGTTTCCGCAACTGAACGACGAAGCATTACAACAATTGTATTCCGAAAGCTATTATACCGCCTGGGGATTACAAGGCGATGCCGACAACGAAGCAACGCGTCAAATGAAGATGGCTACCTTTGGGCGGCATCTGAACCTGCTGGCCCGTTTGGGAAAACAGGGCCGCCTGCTGGATGTGGGTTGCGCCACAGGATACCTGCTGGAAGCCGCACAGGTTAACAACTGGGCGCCTTACGGAGTTGAATACGCGGCATGGGCTGCCGCCATTGCGCAGAAGAAGTTCGGTAACGAGGCTATCTTTAATGGTACGTTGGAACAATGCAGCTTCCCCGAAAACTTTTTCGATGCCATCGTGATGTCAGACCTCATAGAACATGTACGGCGCCCACAGGAAACACTGCTCAAAGCAAAGACATTACTGAAGGATGATGGCCTGCTGCTGATCGTTACGCCCGATACCGCCGCATTGTCTAACCGCCTCATGGGCAAACGCTGGACTCACTACAAACCGGAACATTTCTTTTATTTCAACCACCGCTCATTTCAATATCTTGCCCGCGAGAGCGGATGGGAAATAATTCACTATGCAAAAGCAACCAAAGCGCTGAACATCGACTATTTACATACCCAATTCAAAGTATATTCACATCGGCTGCTGACGCCACTGGTAAACACAATCCATTCCCTGTTGCCACAAAGAGCTGGCAAACGTAATGTTTTCCTGTCTATTGGCGAGATGGTGCTGGTACTGAAAAAGAAGAGTGATAAAAAGTGATTGCTATTTCAGTGGAACATTAAACTGGCCCAGGAGTGGAAGTCTCTAAAACCCGGTATTCATTCTTCTATATTATTTTTTATTTTTGGCTTTAATTGCTCCATTTGCCATTCCCACCTGTCCTGTTATGAATAAATGAATAATGCATTGCCGGTAAATCAACGATACAACGAAAAAGAACTGTTTTTGCTAATAGCCGACGGTGACAGCGAGGCCTTTTCGCAGCTTTATTATCAATACGCTCCCATACTTCGTGCATATGCCATAAAAACACTGCAGGATGAAGATGCAGCCGAAGACGTTTTACAGACTATTTTTATCAGGGTATGGCTTTCCCGCGACAGGTTAATAAATATCCAGAATCCTCCAGCCTGGTTGTATACCATTACTGTACGGCTCTGCCTGCAGCATTTCAGAACGAAAAAAAGGGTGACCGCAAAACATAGCATCATTTCCCAAAGTGAGCAGGTTTCGGAAACGCCCGCCAGTTTACTGGAAGTATCAGACATTCAACATAAGGTGCGCGAAGTGGTTAATAACATGCCCGAAAAGCGCCGGCAGGTATTTATCCTCAGCCGCGAACAGGGAGAAAAGCCAGCCCAGATCGCCCAACGGCTGTCAATGCCGGTTGGAACCGTCAAAAACCATTTGCATGCAGCCAACCGTGAAATACGCGAGTTTTTGCAAGATCAGGGGTACACAGGATTTACCCTGATCTTTCTTTTTATAAATATTTTTTAAAAAAAGTTTCCAAATCTATGTGACGATTTATTCCGGCCGGGATCATATTAATGGCAGCTGCATAATTGCCAATACCAGAACGTATGAACGAGCCACGATTGGAATTTTTGTTACAAAAAGAGTTAACTGGCGGTCTTACAAGTGAAGAGCGTGCAGAGCTTGATGCGTTCAAGCTGGAAACAGATGAGGATAGATTGGTACCGGTGATGGCTAAAGTATTTTCGGAAACGCCTTTGCAGCCTGTGGAGCGTGACAGTGCGTTTGAGCAGCAGGCGCTGGCCAGGATCCTCAGCGTTGATGTATTGGAAACAGATGCAGCGGAAAAGCAATCATATCCGGGACGTGGCATCCATATCCTGAGAACCGCCTGGCTGCGCGTGGCAGCGGCCATTTTATTGGTTGCCGGTACAGGCACATACATCTGGTTACAAAAAACGGATAAAAAAACTAGCAGTTCGCAAACGCAAACGGCCGCTGCTAAAAATGATGTGCTGCCTGGTAAAGACGGCGCCATACTTACCCTAGCCGATGGCCGCCAGGTGGTGCTCGATAGTATGGGCAATGGTATGATTGCTACACAGAGCGGCAGCAAGGTAAATTTAAAGAATGGCCGGTTAACCTATGTTCCTACCCGGGAGATCTCTGCAGCCATCGCCTATAATACCATGACCACACCTAAAGGCCGGCAATTTCAGGTAGCATTACCAGATGGTACCAAAGTATGGCTGAACGCTGCCAGTTCCATCACCTATCCAACAGCATTTACAGGCAAAGAACGCAGGGTTACCATTACCGGCGAAGCCTTTTTTGAAGTGACTGCCGGTGCCAGGCATCCCTTTGTAGTACAGGTAAGAGACATGGAGGTTAAGGCGTTAGGTACGCAATTTAATATAAATGGTTATGAAGACGAGACGACAATGAAGACCACCTTGCTCGAAGGTAAAGTGCAGGTCAGTCGTAAAGCCCGCTCTCTGTTACTTACACCCGGCGATCAGGCAGTACTGGGCGCAGTAGATCTTGAAGTTCAAAAACCTGTAGACCCTCAGCAGACAGTCGCATGGCGTCAGGGATATTTCCAGTTTTACCGGGATGATCTGAAGACAGTACTCAGGCAGTTGGTTCGCTGGTATGATGTAAACGTTGAATACGCAGGTGAAATACCCAATCGCACCTTTTCTGGAAGAATTCCCCGCAGCCTGCATTTAAAGACAGTGTTGTCAATCCTTGAGCAAAGTAACGTTCGGTTTACTGTGAGGGGCAACACGATTGTGGTGCGGCCTTGATTGATAATTCAGCTGTTTAACGATAGTAAAGAAACAACCTTTTTCACCTTAAAAACAAAACCGGAAGTGATTACGGCACTTCCGGCAGATGTAGGCAATTTCAAAATAACGTTACAGGCTATTTATTTATCACCTAACACATGCAAAATTATGGAAGCTTTTGCTCCCTGCAAAACCCTTTTATTGGTAAGGGTTAAACCAAAACTCAACTGGCTCCAATGTGAGCAAATTAGAAAAATGCTCCTGGTTATGAAAATTACTTCAATCCTGCTATTGGTTGGCTGTCTCGAGGTGGCAGCAAGTGGATACGGGCAAAAAGTGTCTTTGCGGGTAAAAGACGCTGATCTGCAAACGGTGTTAAAAGATATGGAACGCCAAACAGGCTACTCCTTCTTTTGGGAAGACATTGTTTTGCAAAAAGGAAACCGCGTAACCATTGATGTGAAGGATCTTTCATTGGAAGATGCGCTAAACCTGATCTTCAAAAGTCAGCAACTGGATTATATCATTAAAGAGAATGTAATAACCATTGTTGCACGAAAAAAAGAAGACCCCATTAAAGTGGATGTTGAACAACTTATAAATATACGTGGGCAGGTAACCAACGAAAAGGGGCTTCCGGTATTGGTTAATATAACGGTAAAGGGCTCTAACCGGGGTACAACAACCAATGATAAAGGTGAATTTCATTTAAACGGCGTGAATGAAAATGCTGTCCTTGTTATCAGCGGCGTTGGAATTGAAACAATAGAAGTAAAAGTAAATGGACTTACTATAATAAATGTTGTAGCAAAGATCTCAACAAAACCGTTGGATGAAGTTCAGATCATTGCTTTTGGAGAAACTACCCGGCGTATCAGCACCAGTTCTGTAGTAACAATAAGCTCAAAAGAATTAAAAGATCAACCGGTAACTAACTTCCTGGATGCGCTTCAGGGTCGGGTTCCGGGATTAAACATCATCACCAGTAGCGGCGTTCCGGGAGCAAGAACTGTTGCCCAGATACGTGGTCAGAACAACCTGGCCAATTCGCCCGACAGGGTGTTGAACGCTTACGACCAGCCGCTTTTTATAGTAGATGGGGTGCCAATGCCATTACAAAACAATGCCTTGATTGGAAGTAGTTTTGCAAACAGTGGCGGGGTAGGGCCTTTACGGTATCAAACCGGATTGAGCTCGATAAATGG
>CBIMFG010000298.1:0-5876 GCA_966243125.1 uncultured Niastella sp. | reverse complement strand
CTGGTACGCGTGAAAGAGTTGTTGGAGAACCCTGAGCTGTTGTTGTTTGGAAAAGATCCGGTGAAGACTCTCCTGGAGTTATAATGGTGAGTGGTCAGTGGTGAGTAGTGAGTTGACTCGCGAACCTTACAAGTTCTTCATTAATATAAAGCCGGTAACTTCTTTGAGGTTACCGGCTCTTTTTATGCCCGAAAAATCGGACACCCATTCACCACTGACTACTCACCACTCACTACTCACACTATCCGTTTACTTAACGCTTTCGCAATTGCCTCCTTGCCGCAATTCACATGCAGCTTCTTGTAAATATTCTTCAGGTGCGAGCGCACCGTATCAAAGGCCAGGTTCATTTCGGCCGCAATGATCATGTTTGGCATTGGCATGTTTGTAAATGTTATTGATCGTTTCCTTGAACATCAAAAAGCAATCCCGCCGTTGTTCCATATTCAGCTTGTACCGCTCAAATTGTTCATTCAGCTGCAGGGAATAACAAATATTGGTGGCATCAAACACTTCGGCTGCATAACGCTGCTTGAAGCGTGGAGCTGTTTTCTTAACTTGCGACCGCATGAAATACTTCTCCCACCTGAATACGGCAGTGCAACTGATACAACAATACAATGGCAGTCAGCCGTTCGGGAGTTTTATAAAACAGTATTTCAGCCAACATAAGAAGTACGGGTCCAAAGACCGGAAGAATATTTCACACCTGTGTTATGCTTTTTTCAGGTTGGGTAAAGCGTTGCCACAGCTGCCTGCAGAGGAACGTATACTCACCGGTTTATTTCTTTGCAGTCCTGAACCAAATGAACTGTTGCAGCACCTGCGGCCACATTGGAATGAGAAAGCGCACCAGCCACTAGCCGAAAAAATCCAGCTGGTGAATATTGACCATTCACCATTCACCATTTACGATCTGTTTCCCTGGAAAGATGAAATAAGCACCCATATAAACTATGAACCATTCTGTGCCTCCTTTCTCACCCAACCCGATTTGTTTTTGCGGTTGCGCCCGGGCAAAGAAGCGGTGGTAAAAAATAAGCTGCAACAGGCGGGTATAGCTTTCCGGGAAATAAATGCCACTTGTTTGGCGCTGCCTAATTCTTCTAAAATTGATACGGTTATTGAAGCAGACCGGGAAGCAGTGATCCAGGATTATAGCTCGCAAAGGATTGGGGAGTTGATGGAGGTAATACGCACTTCACTGAGCGCTTCGACTACGCTCAGCGCTAACAGCCCCACCCATTCGACTATGCCCAGGGCCCCCAGGGTGTGGGATGCCTGTGCAGCCAGCGGCGGTAAATCCATTCTGGCCAACGACATCTTCCCCCAAATTGATCTTACCGTTTCTGATGTTCGCAAATCAATTTTGATTAACCTGGAGAAACGCTTTGCAACTGCTGGAATAAAAAAATATCATTCGTTTGTAGGCGACCTTTCTTCTTTAACCTTCAACCTTCACCTTTCACCATTCGACTTTATTATCACCGATGTTCCCTGCAGCGGTTCCGGCACCTGGAGCCGTACTCCGGAACAATTGTATTATTTCGATCCCCAACAAATTGACCGGTACAGCAGCCTTCAAAAAAAGATCGTGAACCAGGCCATCCAGCATTTAAAACCGGGCGGCTTTTTGTTGTATTGTACCTGTTCTGTATTTAAAAAAGAAAACGAAGAAGTAGTGCAGTATATTCAAGAACAGCATTCGCTGTTATTACTGAAACCGGCCCTGTTAACGGGTTATGATCAAAAGGCGGATACCTTGTTTGGCGCTGTTTTTCAAAAAAAGTAAGGTTAATTCTTCACCACCTTACGTTCATACATTCTTTTACTGTTGTTGTACAGAGTCACTTCATAAATCCCCTTGCTCCAGCCTGTAGTTGAAACTGAAGTGCTGTAATACCCCGCTGGCTTATCGGCCTTTTTGGTGTACATAACACGCCCCATCATATCGGTTATTTTTATTCCCATGTTGGCAATGGCCTCGGGTAAGTTTACCACTACCAATAGCTGTTGATCAAAAGGGTTGGGCATGGCCATCATGGTGTTATCAAAAAAACAAACGGCATTGATGTTCTGCTGCAGATTGGCAATTTCAACAGTAGTATCGGCCGAACGTATGGTTTGCAGAATGCGGTATTGAACCGGTGCACCGCCTGCGGTTCTGATGGTATCGTTATAGGTATAGCTGTTTGCGGTAAACGTTAACGAAGAAGAGGCGACCTGCCTGAGATTAACAAACCCTGTTTCACCAGGTAATTTTCTTTGTAGTGTATACAACGAACTGGTATCGTCCTTGCTTTTCCAGTTTATGGTGACCACACAATTATTAAACTCGCTGCTGGCGGTTGCGTATTGTTTGGTGAGCAATGCGATGCCTTTTTTAAAGTCAGGGATACCATACCCAAACCTGAAATCGGGATTGGTTAACCTGTTGGCGCTTCGTTGTACTGCATCAATGATCTGCATATTCGAAAACTCAGGAAATGCCTGCCAAAAACAGGCAACCAGTCCGGCCATGTTGGGACAGGCAAACGAGGTTCCGTTGTTTACAGTCGGATTACCGCTGGTGAGGCTTGCAACAACCACATTGGCGCCAACCGCTACTACGTTGGGTTTTATTAATCCGGCGCCATTAGGGCCCCAACTGCTTGAGCCGGCAATATTTCCGTTTACATCAATTGATCCTATAGTGAGCACGCTGTCTGCATCTGCCGGACAGCCAACAAATTTCAGATCGGTTGAACTGCTCCCACTGTTACCGGCAGCAACTACTACCAGCATACCTTTTTTTGCAGCAAGATCAGCAGCAAGGGTGATCATTGCTGTATTGCCATTGCGTTGTGCGTAACTGTGATCAAAAATGGGGTTGGTAAAATCTGAATAGCCCAGTGAAGTGGAGATCATTTCAACGCCAACACTATCGGCAAACTCTGCTGCCACGGCCCAGTTCTGCTCTTCAACCGGATATTCGGTGGCGGCGTCTTCGGTTCTTAACAACCAGTAACTGGCATGCGGAGCGGTACCTACCAAAACACCCGGCCGGTTTGAGGCCAGGCAGGAAAAAACATAACTACCATGTGAACCAAGTGCGGCAACTTCATTTACATTGGCTTCGTTGTTTACATAATCCCAGGTACCCAATATGCGGCCCTGTAAACGCACGCTGTCAAAAACCGGGTTAGTAAGGTAATTCGTAAATCCGGCGTCTATCACAGCAATGGTTATACCCCGGCCTGAAAAACCCAGGCGGTGTAAGTAATCTCCATTGTGAATATGGATTTGATCGTACATACTGCCATAATCAAAAGCTTCAGCAGCTCCTGTTTGTTTGGCAGTTTGCTTAAAGGAAGCTGGCTCGGGGGCCAACCCTTCGGCCAATGTATTAGAAAGGCTATTGCTACTGGTACTAACCCTGGCGGCTATAGCGGCTGATTTTTTTACAAAAGGCATTCCATTGATGGCGTTCAATGCAGTGCTCAGGTTGGTTGGCTGACTGGTATCGATCTTTATCAGCACCTGGTTCAACCATTTTGAAACGTTTAATACAGTAACAAAAGGCACATTGCGAATGCTGTTTACGTAGGCCGGGTTAACCGGCAAATCGGTAGAATCGAGGGTTCGTTGTTGTTTGGTGCGGCGGGTGATTGCTTTGTCCGATAGATAGGCCGAAGGAGCCGAAAGGGTATATGGCGTTCCTTTTTTATCAGTAAGCTGAACTATATAGCGGGTAAATTGAGCTTGTGCTAAACCGGTAGTTGCAATCAGTCCTATTACAAGTGTAACTATTTTTCTCATGAAAGGCAACTGTTAATGGTACTACCATTTAAGGTATTAATTATGGTCAATGATGCTCATGGTTATGCCAAATCCCGACCTTCTTCCCGACTGGTTGTTAACTGTAGCCTGGTATTCCCATACGGCCACTTCTTTATACACCAGCCCAATTCCTTTGGCATATTTTTCTGTCCATAGGTTTTTGTAGGCGGTTACATTTGCCACAATGGGCAGGTTGGCTGAATCTGCTATTTGCGTAACGGCAATAGTGTTTTCATAATCCTTGCCATTCAGGTTCAAGGTAGCGCCTATATCGTGATACGTATAATCCCAGGTTTGTATATTCTGATCATTATCGAAGTCATAAGCAGCTCCATACGGCCGATCGGGAAAAAAGCCATTGCCGTGCCAGCTAAAACCGTCCGTTATGGGTCTTACGAGTTTTATAGCCCGTAAGTTGTTTTCCATCATTTCAATATTCTGGTCACTCGGGGTTATTGTGTAAGTGAGTACAGGTTTCCAGTCTTCATCGCGGGTACTGTTCCAGTCACGAATGTAACGCACCATTCGCCAGGCATCACGGCCCATATTATCAGTGGCAGGGCCTTCCACCACCTCTTTGGCCTGATAGGTTACTATGGAATCATACTGGTCATAATCTACAAACCGCAGTGAATCGTACCGGTACAGAATATATTTACCTTTTTCCAGGTTCAGATAATCCGTTACTGCATCAGAGGTAAGATCATCTTTTTTATTACAACTACTTGTACAAAAAGACACAAACAGTACTCCGGCAGTGATTACAGCGATTAAACTTTTCTTCATACAACGATTTGTAAAACAGCGACTTTGTTACAGGACAACCGAGAAGTTGTTTTTGTTGCTTAATAAAAAACCACCCCGAAAAACCGGGATGGTTTGTAACGTATATAAATAGTTATTTATTGCCTGAAAATCAGGCTAATTGTCCGCGTTGGATCACGCCGCCGCCTATCACATCATCGCCTTCATAAAACACGGCGCTTTGCCCCGGCGCAATGCCTTTGGCAAAATGAGAGAACTTCACTTCTACCCCGCTTGGGTGGTTGTACAGGCTGGCCATAGCACCCTGATCTTTATAACGGATCTTGGTAAGGGCTTCCATGCCATCGGTAATGCCGTCGTATTTTATCCAGTTTATCTTGGTCACCAGCATGTCCTGACGGTTCAGGTCCTCTTCATCACCCAGCATTACCGTATTGCTTTCGGGGATGATGTTGGTAACATATACTGGTTTTCCAAAGGTGATATCCAGTCCCTTACGCTGGCCAATAGTATAAAAAGGATAGCCTTTATGTTTGCCCAGCACCTTGCCGGTTTTATCAATAAAATTGCCGCCGGCCACCTGTTCTTCCAGTCCTTCAACCTTTCTTTTTAAAAAGCCCCGGTAATCATTATCCGGCACAAAGCAAATTTCATAGCTCTCACTCTTTTTGGCCAGTTCAGGATAACCATAATCCAGCGCCATTTGGCGGATCTCGGTTTTATGATAAGGCCCCAGGGGTAACAAAGTACGGCTCAACAGGTCTTGTTGCAGGCCCCACAGTACATAGCTTTGGTCCTTGGTTTCGTCAACACCTTTGCTGATGTAAAAACGGCCATTGCTGTGCTGATTCACTTTTCCGTAGTGACCAGTAGCTATATAATCACAACCCAGGGCATCGGCCCGTTTTAACAGGGCCCGCCACTTAATATGGGTGTTGCACATTACGCAGGGGTTGGGCGTGCGGCCAGCCAGGTATTCATCCACAAAATTCTCGATCACAAAATCGCCAAACTCATCACGAATATCCAGAATATAATGCGGGAACCCATGCTGCACAGCAGCCATGCGGGCGTCGTTGAATGAATCGATATTACAGCAGCCGGTTTCCTTTTTACTGCCGCCACTAGCAGCATAGTCCCATGTTTTCATGGTTATGCCCACCACTTCATATCCCTGATCGTTGAGCATCAGGGCAGTAACGGTACTATCAATACCGCCACTCATTGCCACCAAAACTTTTCCTTTACGGCTCATACTGAAAAAAATAAGATTGCAAATATACAATTAATGC
>CBIMFG010000297.1:0-5876 GCA_966243125.1 uncultured Niastella sp. | reverse complement strand
AACCGGCCATTGGCCTCTTCCTCGAGCTCCTGGATCGGCCTGAGAGGCGCCCAGTGTACCGCGTAAGATCACGCTCATGCCGCTGTCTCTTTGTGCGGGCTGAATAGGACCGGTATACGCGCCGCTTACGCGTGCAATACGGCCATCTTTAGCTCTGAAAATAAAGTGCATGGTATCTTCATTCTTCAAACCAGCTGTTTTTCCATTGCTGCTGATCATGCCATACCCCATCACTTCCTCTACATCAGGCATGTACCAACGAATAAAATCTACCGGATGGCTTAAACCGCCATACAACCATTTGAACGCATTTTCCAACGCCCATGGCTTTTCTAAAAACCAGCGATGGTCCGCATGGTAATGGCTTTCCACTGTGATGAGGTCACCGATCAAACCGGCTTCAAAATCTTTCCGCTGTCTTTTAGCTGGTTCAAAAAAACGGGAGCTTTGACCCACAAATATTTTCTTACCGGTTTTTTGTTGCAAGTCGAGCAACTCCTTTGCAACCGACAGATCATCGATCAATGGCTTGGTACAAACCACGTGTTTGTTGGCCAGCAATGCCTGTTTAATATGTGCTGCATGCAAATGATCGGGCGTATAAATAGCAATGATGTCTATCTCCGGATCGTTCAGCATGTCTTCATACTTCGTAGTATAATTGAAGAATTGAAACTCCTTACTGCGGTGTTTGCACAGCTCTTCATTGCGGTCGCAAATGGTTTTCAGGTTCACTTTACTACTGTTCAAAGCCGCTGACATCGTACTGCGGCCTTCCCCTAAACCTAATACTCCGAGATTCAACATATAATAAGTTTTATGTTCTTTGTTTTAAGTTCTTAGTTCTAACATTTTGGATTTCCCTTTCTCATTCTTCATTTCTCATTTTTCATTTCTCATTTCTCATTCTTAATTTCCCTGAAAGCTTCTTCCAAACCAGCTCTATTCTTTATACTATCCGCTACCTTAGGTCCATTGTTCTCCCAGGTATTACCAGGACCGTTGGAGTTCTTCAGGTATTTCTCCTGCTCTGTCCAGTTATCCTTTAATTGAATGTAGGAAGAACCTTCATCGAGATAAAGATAGAAGAAGTGGTTAGGATCGTGCGCATAAGGAGCCTTCAGGATCGTGTGCACCGCGTTCTCACTGATCACTGAACCGGGCATGGCCGATAAGGTATAGATCCCACTTACATCATACATGTGTTTGGCATAATGATGTACCAGGTTGGCGTGAATGCGGTTATCCCTTGCAGCGTTAGTGGTTTTCGTCCAGCCCCATCCTACGCAAATACCGCTGTAGGGCAAATCGCTTAGTTCGTTGTGATCGATATTGATGCCCTGCACATAACCGGCGCTGATACCTACGCAACCCCAGTCTTCATTGGCGCAATTGGTAATAAAACAATTGGCAATAGTGAGTTTGCGGCACAATTCCCGCGTATCCTGAGGGTTATAGGGTAAGTGCGTTTCAAAACCCGGGTCAGAAAACATGCCGGCCTGAACAGCTGTTCCAGCAATATCATGGAACGTACAACCCACGATGGTGTCGTATTGGGTGCCTTTTATATAATCGAGACCAGTAGCGGCCATGTGCGAGAAATTGCAACGCTCAAAACCGGTGTTGTTTACAAAGATTAATTCAACGCCACCGGGTTGGCGGCCGATCCAGCCCTGATTCTCCAATCCTTTTTTATCGGGCGTACCAGGTATTTTCAATTTGTAAGCATCCAGCAAAAACATGCCGGCCTGTAAAGGCACATGACCCGCTTGCGAAGGACGCAGCCAGGTAGTATGTTTAAAGTCGATGCCCTTAAAATATACATGCGATACAGGCTCATCGATGGTACCTTCTACACGCGCAATGGTTTGCAAATACGGTGCAACCACATCAGCAACACCCATGTTTTCATTGTTACGAGGCCAGTATACGATCTGTTGTTTCTTTACATCCAAATACCATTCACCAGGCTCATCGAGGAATTCGATGGCATTGGTGAGAAAGAAAGCCGAGTTACCGGTTTTCTTTGAGATCCACGGCGCAGGCCAGGGATGCTCAGATTGAATACGGCTTTCGGGTTGACAAAAACTCAACAAGGCGCTGTCACCTTTTACCGTAACAGATTTGATGCGTAAAACAGCAATAGCCCACCATTGGTGGATCACCATTTCCAAACCGGCTGCTTTATCCCAACCCGCTGTTTTTGGCTTGGGGATCCAGCATTGCTGGGTTTCATGGTTCCAGGAAAGAATGCGGTTCATACTATCGGCATTGCGATCGCGGGCGCGAGTGGCCTTTTGATCGTTTACCCATAACTGACGAAAGTCGAGCAGCCGGCCGTTTTCAACAGGCGCATCCGCCACCCATACTTTTCCCTGTGCGGCAGCAGGCAAACCAGCGATCTTCCCGGTTGCTTTGCGCCAGCCTTTTACTGATAACCCACCACTGAATACCGGTTTGGCGCCGGGCGCCGCCTCAATAACAGTGGGGCTCTCAGGCGTGCCTGAATCTTCGGGCCGCACAAACAGCGGTTCATTGAATGCATACACGCCATTTGCGACAATAATGTGTATGCCGTTTGTAATTGCCGGATCTTTTAACCTACGCATTTCCCTTGCTTTACGCAAGGCCATAGCTACAGTAGCCATGGGTTTTTCTTTCGTTCCGGGATTTGTATCTGCTCCGCCAGGTGCTACATAAATATCAGCAGCGTGAACAGCCAACCCCATAAACAAAGTGAAAAGAGAGCAAGCAATCGTGTATTTAAATAGTCTTTTCATCTTACGTTATTCCTGCTATTGAAAGATAGATTTCAGATATGCGACATTCGCGCTGAAATTTCTTTTTACGTTTTTAGGATCGTTGGCATCGCGTGAACGCTCAATCACCAACCAGCCTTTGTAACCTATTTTATCAAGAACCTGTTTTACCTGGTTCATGTTTATTTGTTTATCGTTCTGCAACCACACACCGTCATGGTTGGTGCTATGGATCTGGCAGATGTGGCTACCCAGGATCTCCATTTCTTTGTACAGGTCTCTACCATTTGACAGGGGATTCGAAAAATTGAAATAGATCTGAATAGCGGGTGAACCAATATCTTTTAACAGTTGTAATTCATCGGTAGCGCTTAAAGAAGTTTCAATACCAATCACCACACCGGCTGCTTCCGCCAGTTTACCTACTTCTTTCAGGCGGGTAACAACGGCTGGTCTTTTTTCAGGATACCTGGTCAGATCGCCCTGAATGCCTAATGGCAAAAAACCAATTTTCACATTCATCTTCTTCATGGTGTTGATGCAATCCGTCACCGCTTTTACCGCAGTTGGCCGTTCAGCAAATGACTGGGCATAAAAACCAGTCATACCCAATGAGGCTATTTCCAGGTTGTATTCTTTGGCTTTATCCAGAAACAAAGTACGGATGGTATCATCACTAAGTTTGCTATCAAACGTTTCGCGATCACCCAGGCCGCCCATGTCAACTTCCACCCCATCGGCGCCTAATTCTTTTGTTAATTGAAATGCGTTGAGCTTTTGTCTTTTCAGGATCATAAGGTCTACTACAGCTATCTTATACCGCCCATCTGATTTAACCATTTTTTGAGCAGATACAGAAACGCCCGACAGTAATGTTACTAATAGTGCAAATGTGAATACGTGATTCTTCATATATATTTGGTGGGTTTAACTTTATTCGTGGGTGGTCAGCGGTGAGTGATGAGTGGGTTTCCGATTTTCAGATCGCTGCACTTTCGCGAACCTACTCACCGCTCACCATTCACCACTCTCCCTCAATCATTTTTTATTTCTTGCATCAAATTGTTTCTTCAGCTCATCACAACTATGAATCGCATTCGCCGGTAATTTCTCACCATGATCACCGAATACATACAAAGCTGTTTCGGGCTCAATGGTAACCTTGCTTTCATCTATCTTACCGGTTTTATCTTTTACGGCAGACAGATCTAAATGAAAATGTTTGCCAATAAATTCATACAGGGCCGTACGTTTATTAATACCATAATCATGTTTCTCTTCAGGCAGATGTACATTTTCTACCAGCTCAGGTTTGCCATAATAGCCGTACATTTTTTTCAGGAAAGGAAACTCTACCTCGGGTACATGAGCCGTCCAATCGCTGCCATCAGATACCACCAATTGCGGACGTGGCGCCGCCATAGAAGCGATCTCCACGTTGTTGGTGCCACCGCCACATAAATGCACCGGCATACCGCTTTCGCAAGGGCAACCGCCGCTGTGGAATGAGGACACCATCACCACCGGCACGCTTAATTTTATGCGGTCATCCAGGGCTGTTACCAGCATGGTAGTACTGCCCCCACCCGATCCGCCACTGATGGCTACCCGGCTGGTATCTGCTTCTTTCAACTTCAGCAAATAGTCCAGAATGCGAAACGCATTTAACGTTTGAACCGTCATGGCCAGGCTGCGGCGGTGATCTTCGGGCTTGAATTGCAACAGCGATTCGCCCCAGGCAAAAATGTCGTAACTGATGGCCATACAACCCATACGGGCCAGTGAGGCGCAACGATACTGACAATCGGCGCGATAGCGGTGTTTCTCCCAATGCCCATCAGGACATAATACCACGGGGATCTTTCCTTTTATTTTTGCGGGTTTGTATAACGATGCGCAGGTATACACCCCGGGCAATACTTCAAATGCAATATTCTCTACCGTATACCCATCCATTTTACGCACGGGCGTTGTAATGGGTTTTGAGGCGGGCGCAGGCGGCATGGGCGATAACTCCAATGCTTCATACATGCACACACGCAGCGAGGCCTTACGCTTTTCCCAGCTGGCCACATCATTGTATAAAGTAGACAGGTACTCTAACTGTGCCTTGCCTTCTTCCACTGTTTTTAAATGATACTGATACGCACTGATCTTATAACGTTTATCGCCCTCTTTGCTGAACGACAGGTCCTGTGATGCCAGCACATTGGTAAGCGTTTTTTCTACATCAGGACGAAAACGCCAGCGGGCATAGGTCACAAAATGATCGTTCACCAAAGCATCGCTGTAACGGATCTTGATGCCATACTGGCTTTCAATTTCCGTTAACACCTGTTTCAACGGCTCGCGGTAAGCATCGTCAGAAGTCTGGCTGTTGCTGTTCAGCCAAACCAGCAAGCAACAAAGGATAAAAATAATCTTACGCATCATCGTTTATTTTAAATTGGCAATCCGATTTTCAATGGTCAGTGGTGAGCGGTCAGTGGTCAGTGGTGAGTGAGTTTCCGATTTTTCAGACAGCTGCACTTTCGCGAGCCAACTCACCACTCACCACTCACTACTCACGTCTTAAACTACTCTTAACTTCACCCGTTCCTTCCTCCTCGCTTCCTTCCAACCTGAGTACAGAAGATTTTTATCCAGTACCGGTTTGGGGAAGAACAAACTGGCCACATAACCTACCCCAATCACCACCAGGTGACTGTACACACCCAGCATGAGTTTATCGTGACCGAAATTATATTTACCAAAATTGAGCAACAGGTGTTTATCGGCGCCTATGCCTATTTGGGTAGACGTCAAAAACGCATAAGAGGTAAACAGGATACAGGCAATAATGCCGATAGTAATACCCTGTTTGTTGGCGCGGGCGCTGAAAATACCCAGCAGAAAAATACCTACAATACCACCTGAGAAGATCGCATACAAGGTAAACACAATACCCAACACTCCTTCGCTACCGGCATTGATATACAAACAACCAATACCCATGGCTATCAAACCAGAGATCACCACCGTCCAACGGCCGGCTTTTAAATAAGCGGCATCAGATAAACCACCACGAATCTTTTTATAATAATCTTCCACACCCACAGCGGCCAGGCTGTTCAGATC
>CBIMFG010000296.1:0-5895 GCA_966243125.1 uncultured Niastella sp. | reverse complement strand
ACCTCATTTTTACTTTTCTGGGTTTGTACCTCATTGATAGGTTGGGAAGAAAAACCTTGTTGATCATTGGATCATTCGGGTATATTATTAGTTTGGCCATGGTAGCCTGGTGCTTTTATGCACAGGCCAGTGCCGGTTTGCTGATGGTGTTTTTACTGCTGTTTATTGCAGCACATGCCATAGGGCAGGGCGCGGTGATCTGGGTGTTTATTGCAGAAATATTTCCCAATAAAGTTCGCGCCATGGGCCAGTCATTTGGCGCCAGTGTGCATTGGGTGTTTGCAGCGCTAATTACGCTAATAACGCCTGTGTTCCTCGATGAAAAGGACGGCATCTTCAAAGACAATCCCTGGCCCATCTTTGGCTTTTTCGCTTTTATGATGGCGTTGCAGTTAGTGTGGGTGCTTCTTAAAGTGCCTGAGACGAAGGGAGTGTCGTTGGAGGAGTTAGAGAGAAAGCTGGTTAAGGAAGGTCAGTTGTGAGTGGTCAGTGGTCAGTGAGTTCAACCGGTGTGCCGGTGGTAGTGCAATACGATGATCTGAATGGCGATCAGCAGTGGGATGAAGCCACATTTAAAAGACGCAGCAGGTAGTTTGGCCTGCTGCGTCTTTTGTTTTTAGCAGCAAGGTGATTGTTGATGACGAAAACGTCTTTGTTGATGACAGAAACGTCTTTGTTGAAAGACAATAAGGCTTGTTCGATTACAATTTCGTTTAGCACATTACAATTATGAGATTGGAATGCAGATTGTAAGCTTTGTTGTTAAGATTGCCAATGTTATGTACAGATTTATGGTCATTGTAATTACAACAAGGGTCTTTGCATTCGAACAAGAGGTCTTGCATTCCAAACTGCATACCTTGTTTTTCAAACAAGAGGTCTTGTTTTCCGAACAAGGCTTATAGCCTTCCAACAATTGTGTTTAGCACATCATAGTAAAGGTCTTGGTCATCAAACAAAAGTTGTTGTAATGCAAACAGGAGATATTGTAATCGAAACAAGAGGTCTTGCAGTTCAAACTGTGGTTATTGTAATCAGGATGTAGGGTTGTCATCATCTACAATTTACTGTTGCACACCGAACAATAGGTGTCGGCGCTCAAATCAACGGTTTGGATGCGCTCATTGTCATCGTTCATAATGCATTTTGGGGTAGCGCAGTGCAGAAGACCCTGGTTGTGCCCCAACTCATGGATCGGAATCTAATGACAATTATTAATTAATTGAAAAATCTTTGGGGTTTTAGCGTTTTAAACTCAATAACCTACGAACTTACAAACTTAAAATTGATTACACCTTGAACAAACTGTTATTAATCCTATCGCTTTTTGCTACCACACTGGCATATACTCAACCAACAGCATATACCGTTGCTAATGCCCATTCCCACAACGATTATGAGCAGCCGGTACCCTTGTTAACCGCCTATAACGAAGCGTTCGGATCAATAGAAGCAGATATTTTCTTACACAATGGCGAACTGTTGGTAGCGCACAGCGCCAATGAACTGTCGTTGCACAGAACATTGGAAGAGATGTACCTGAAGCCATTGCAGTCGTTTGTGGAAAAGAACAACGGCCACATTTATGCCGATGGCAACCGCCGTCTGCAGTTTATGATAGATTTAAAAACCGACGGCGTAACTACCCTGAACAAACTGGTAGAGCTGTTGCAAAAATACCCGGTGCTTACGCAATGCGCCACATTGCAAATTGCGATCAGTGGCAACCGGCCCGATGTATCGGCATACGCTTCTTATCCTTCTTTTATCTGGTTCGATGGGGAGTTGCAGAAGGAATACCCGGCAGATGCCCTGGCCCGTGTAGTGATGCTGAGCGCCGATCTGAAGCGTTATACCATGTGGAATGGAAAAGGCATCATCCCTTCTCCCCAATGGGATACCTTGCAAAAGTTGGTGAATCGTGCACATGCATTGAATAAACCCGTTCGTTTTTGGGGCGCACCTGATTTTACCAATGCGTGGATCCAGTTGATGCGCCTACAGGTTGATTACATCAATACCGACAGCATAAAAGCGTTGTCTGATTTTCTGCGGAAAGTTCCTGCCAACTCTTATGAAAATAAAACCGGATATAAACCCTATCAACCCACTTATAAGAGTGAGGGCGTTGATAAACCGAATGACGCACCTGGCAAAAAATGGGTGGTGGTGGAACCCCGGGCAGGTTTGTCTGTTTTGAAGGGGCGGCAGAACTGGCCTGAACAGGCGTTCTCGAAAGCTGTAAATACATTGTCCCGCAATAAAGCGGGATTTTTTTTTAATGACAGAAGGTGCCCTTAACATCCCAATAAGAAAATAATTCAGTTTGCCGCCAGCACAGTTGTTTGCCCATTCGTTTGAAATGATTACTTTCGGATAGTTCAGGTATTTACTGCTACACCAACTTCAAACTGACATGCAACAACAAAAACGATTCCTGGCCCTCGATGTTTTCAGGGGCATGACCATTTGCTTCATGATCATTGTAAATACCACGCCGGACGGAAGCCATACCTATGCGCCGCTGCTGCATGCCCAATGGCATGGTTTTACCCCCACTGACCTGGTGTTTCCTTCTTTTTTATTTGCTGTAGGTAATGCCATGAGTTTTGTAATGCCTAAATGGGAGAATGCTTCCACGGGTTTTGTGCTGGGTAAAATTTTCAAACGAACATTACTCATTTTTATACTGGGTTACCTGATGTACTGGTTCCCCTTTGTGCGAATAGATAAAGTAACACATGAATTTTATTTTTATCCGTTTGAGAAAACACGCGTTTTTGGCGTTTTACAACGCATTGCGCTGGCGTATTGTTTTGCTTCGTTAATGATCTACTTTTTGAAATTCCGCACCACGGTCATTATTACCGCTGCCATACTGTTATTGTATTGGCCGGTACTGTATTTCTTTGGCGATGCCGGCGATCCCTTGTCGTTGCCTGGTAATGCTGTTTTAAAACTCGATCTGTGGCTGCTTGGTCCCAACCATTTGTATCATGGGGAAGGTGTTCCGTTCGATCCGGAGGGGCTTTTAAGTACGTTCCCGGCAATAGCTAATGTGGTAGCTGGTTTTTGGGTAGGTAAATTCCTGCAACAAAAAGGCGGCACCTATGAAGCGTTGACCAAATTGATGCTGGCAGGTTTTGCGTTGTTGGTGCTGGCGCATTTCTGGAATTATTCTTTCCCCATCAATAAAAAGATCTGGACCAGCTCCTTTGTATTAGAGACTGTAGGAATTGATTGTCTCCTCATTGCTGCCGTCGTTTATATAGCCGACATTCAACAAAAAACATCCTGGACGCCTTTCTTCCAGGTTTTTGGCAAGAACCCATTGTTCATTTACCTGTTGTCGGAAGTGCTGGTGATACTCTATAGTGTATTCCGATTACCATCCGGCACCACCGTTTTCAGGTGGTTGTATGATAACATCTTCATTCATGTAGCCACCCCTTATTTCGGCGCATTTGTACAAGCCGTTTTATACATGCTGCTTTGTTGGAGTGTTGGATATTGGATGGATAAACGGAAAATCTATGTCAAAGTGTAAAAGTGAGTTGTGAGTAGTGAGTGGGTTCCCGAATGTTAGGAAGTCTAAATAACCGCGAGCTTACTCACTACTCACTACTGACTACTCACTAAGAACTCAACCCCGTCCTTTCCATAAAATCATTAGTAAACACTTTTTGCGTAAAGTCATCTAACAACTTATGCCTCGCAGTCAACCATTTATTTACCGCCGCATTGCCATACATCTGGCGAATGCGCGCTTCGGTTAGGTTGAAGTTGATCTTGCCCCAATGTAAGGTATAGGGCAGTCCGATGGCTTCGAACCGGTCCCACACGCTGCTGAAGAACTTGCGGCTGGTGGCCGATTCAACGCCATCCATTTCAAGCACACAGGTTTTTTCAAATTTGGTAAAGCCCAGGGTAGCCTGCGTGCCCTTAACAAAACGCAAGGCAAGCGCGCCGGCAAAAGGTGTTTGTTGGTTCATGGCTACAATTTCTTCAATGGCGCGGCTGGCATGGGCCGTGTCAATGGCAATGGCTGCGCTGGCTGCTTTGCCCCGGAACTTGGTGTTGGTGAAGATCTCGCCAATGGTGCCGGTGGCTTGTTCATTAGAGGCAAATGCCAGTGGAAATAATTTGGTGACCAACGGTGGCACCAGTTTTTGAGTAAGCTTCTTGCCGATGTTATCAAGAACGGCTTGTATCAATCCAAGCAATTCATCACCATATTGAAACTTGCCTGCGGGCAAGGCGGGTTTGTCGTAATCGGTTCTGTAAGGCGTTTTATACATGGCTCGCAGGAATACGCCTTTGTTGGCATCATCAACAGCAAAATGATGCGGGTTCACTATTATTTCAAAATGATATAAACTACGTCCTGGGCTTTCTGGCGGAAAGGGAAGAAAATCATTGAGTGCTTCAAATTTCCATTCATTGATGGCTTGTTTAAGCGTATCGTTATACGGAATGTTGGCCGAATTGTATTTCTCCAGCAAGTAGATAGGCTCTGTTTCCAACAGCACGCCATGTATAAAACCAAAGCTGCCAAAACTTACCACAGCAGCGTTAAATAGATCATCGTCACGAAACACTTCAGCGCCCAGCCAATCGGTAAATGCCTGCGATGCTACCGGGTACGATTCCCGTTCGAGCCACACATGGCGGTTAGCGCCGGTAACAATATGTAACCCCACAATTGCGTCATGTACAGCGCCCACTGTAATGCCGGCTCCATGGGTACCGGTGGCAGTGGCGCCCACAATGGTTTGTCCGTTACTGGCGCCGGAGGCACGCAGGCAACGCAGCCAGCCATTCTCTTCTTCCAATTCTTTGTTCATTTGTAAAATGCTCATGCCACATTGGGTAAAAACAAGGTCTTGTGCGGTTTTGCCAGATGCCAGGTATTGAGGCGATAAAAAATTATTACCAATGCTAAAGAAGGTACGCAGCTCACGGGTATCAACCAGTCCGCCGTTACAAACGGCTACGTCGCTAAAACTCCAGCCATTGCCAAGTGCGCGCAGGCGAACATTGTTGTCAATGGCATGTTGTATGAGCCATTGAAAGTTTTTTGTAGTAGCGTGGTAATTCTTTTCCTGTTGAGAAAAATCGAATGGAAGTCGGAGATTAAAGCTGGCATCCTTTGTTAATGAAACAGTGAAGTTCTGGTGACCGTTTTGCCAATCGTTAAGGGGGAGCGCCAGTATACCATCAGGTAGAGTCATATATTTAGTTGAAAAGTTGATATGTTAACCAGTTGATCAGTTGACGTGTTAACTGGTCAACTGGTTAACTCGTCATCTGGTCAACTGCATTTTAATTGCCCAGATGACCAGGCTGTGGATTCGGAGGAGAACAGCACCAGGAAACTTTCTGCGGTATCACAATACCCAGGGTAACAACCGTTAATAATACGTGTCCCGGCGTTGATTTTACTACCACTTTATTAAGGTGATTATACCGTTTATCGCATTGTGGCCGGATGTCTTTTGATTGTATCAACCCCCAGCAATAATGCCATACCGTAGTGTCTTTGTTGATGTTGGTAGCATCAGCGCAATCGTATTCGGTAATTATTTTGGTACTGCTGCAACTAATAAGTAAGCAGGCTGAAATTAAAAGTGACAGTGTTTGGGTAAATGTGGCAGGCGATCGCATAGTTTTATTTATTAGTACGTGGGTAGGAGTGGGAGCCGGTAAAAAAAGATACCTCAAATCTAGGGGTTTGTTACGGCCATACCAATACCACAAAGGGGGTAACAAAATTTAATGATGATCGTCAAATTATTCATTAATTACAAAACGGTATCAAACAGCATCTTATCATTTGTGTGCAGAAATGTGTGAAAATTATGACAACAACTTTTGTGTTGTCGTAGTGTAAAATGC
>CBIMFG010000295.1:0-5911 GCA_966243125.1 uncultured Niastella sp. | reverse complement strand
GGGAGATTGTATGAAATATACAGTGCTGGTAACCTTCCACAAAGACAAAGCAACTGTAGAAGAAGTGCTGGATACAGCTTTTAAAAAGCAGCCGGTAATTTATAAACTGTCGAAAGGTGATATTATTGTTGTAGCCAAAGATGTAAAAATACTGGTTACCGGCGCCGATGATAAGCCGCTGGCGAACGTATCGGTAGTAGGCTCGCTTCGCAAAGGTATGACAGACCAGAACGGGGAGTTTACCTTAAAAGAAGGCATCTGTGAATCTTATGTTGAGTGCAGCTATGTAGGATACGAAACCAACATGTATCCGTTATATGGCAATACACAGGTAACTATAAAAATGAAGGTCAGTCCGGTTATGCAGGATTCTGCTTACAGGATCAACACCGGTTATCAGTTAATCTCCAAAGAGCGCGTTACCGGCGCATATGCATCCGTTTCAAAAAAACAATTAGACCGCCTGGTCACTACCTCCATTCTGGAAAAGATGGAAGGCCGCGCATCGGGGTTACTGCTCAATAAAAACCGCATGCCCGGCACCAACCTGCCTTTTATTTCCATTCGCGGACAAAGCACCATTTCAGCCAATACAGAGCCCTTGTATGTGCTGGACAATCTGCCTTATTATGGCGACATCACTAACATCAATCCCAACGATATTGAGAGTATTACCGTGTTGAAAGATGCAGCTGCCACTTCTATCTGGGGCGCGCGTGCGGGTAACGGCGTGGTGGTGTTAACTACCAAAAAAGGCAGCGATCTCCGAAAACCCATCCTTGAATTGAATAGTGCTTTAACCATAACGGCAAAGCCTGATTGTTGGTACCTGCCCATACCCGGTTCAAAAGAATTTATTGAGCTCGATACCACGTTGTACGCCCGTGGCTATTTTACCGACGCGCTGAGCTCCGGTTATGCCCTGGTGCCCCCCGATGTGGAGATCTGGCACCGGTACAAACAGGGAAATATTACTGAAAAAGACATGGACGCGCAGCTCAATAAACTGCGGGCAATAGATGTACGCGACCAGCAGCGCCGGTTGTTGTATCAGGCCGGTTTAATTACCAGGAATACGCTGAGTATTACCGGTGGCTCGGAGAATCTGAAATATTATGCCGGCGGTGGTTTTGAGAACGAAAGAATGACTCCGGTTCATAGCTACCGGCAGCGAACAACCTTAACCGGTAATTTAAGCTTCAACAAACATTTTTATGAGTTCGGTATTCAGGCATTTTTTACCGACACCCGGTCAACCGTGCATGCCACGCCAGATGGATTATATCCTTATTCTGATTTGGCAGATGAAGTGCCGCGCGACCTGAGTCAACAATATAAAGAGAGCGTAGCCAACCTGGTGCAGGACTGGGCCTACCGGCCGCTGCAGGAAAACCGGGAGAATGCCGTTGCCACTAAAGGCCGCCACAGCCGTTTAACCTTAACTGGTAAATTGTACGTTACCAGAAATTTAAACGTGCAGTTTATTTTTGAACGCCAGCAGGGGGCCGATGAAATAAATGCTATAAAAGGCGCCGCTTCCTATTTTGCGCGGAATTTGCAAAACAAGTTTGCCACTATTAGTGGCGGGGTTGTAAAATACCCGGTTCCGCAGGGGAGTGTGCTTGATCTGGAAACCAATGAGTACACCGCCAATAAAGCACGTTTGCAGGTGAATTACGAATGGAGCAGGCGCCGTAATTTTCGCGTAACGGCATTGGGTGGGGTAGAATACGGAAAGTTTAGAACAGACACCACCGCCATGCGCTATTTCGGGTATTTTAATGATCTTAACCGGGCCATCCCTTCAACAAAGTTTGAAGGAAGTTTACCCTTGTTGTATAACCCGGCTATAAAGAACGCTGTTCCCGGCTTCAATAATACCGGTTCGGGGTTCGATTTTTATCCTTCAGCATTTGTAAATACCGCGTTTACCGTGTGGCGACTATACACCTTCTCGTTCAGCGGGCGCATAGATCAATCCAATTTATTTGGCGTACATACCAATAACCAAAGTATCCCACTTTGGTCTTCCGGTTTTAAATGGAATGCCGGTGATGAAGCGTTTTATCCGAAATCATTTTTTTTACCCTATTGCACCTTTAGGGCATCGTATGGTTATAGTGGTAACGTTGATAAACGCACTACTGCTTATACTTCTGCAGTGATAGATCCTGCCACCAACCGGTTCGGTGCGGTTCAGTTGAGTATAATCAGTCCCAACAACCCCGATCTTCGCTGGGAGCGAAGCCGGTTATTGAACGTGGGTATAGAACTGGCAGGCGCCAAAAAGCAGCTGGAACTTAGTGTTGAATATTACCACCGCAAGTCGGTCTTTTTATTGGCGCCGGGTGCGCAGGACCCTACCCTGGGTAGTAGCTTTTTTTGGGGCAACAATGCCGCCATGACGGGCAGCGGGTTTGATTTTAGCCTGGCAACCAACCACGCATGGGGAAAAAAATGGCGGCTGAATAATTTGTTGTTGCTGAGCAAAACCACCAATAAGGTTACCCGTTATGATGATCCGTATAAGCAGGCCTGGTATTATACCGATCCAAATTATTTAAGCCCCCAGGTGGGTGCTTCTGTATATTCCCTGTATGCCTACAAATGGGGCGGGTTAGATTCGGTGGGCGATGCCCGTGGGTATGTAGATGGAAAGCTGAGTAAAAACTACGATTCAATTATTACGGCTTCGCCAAACGTGTTGGAGCGGGTTGGCTCCAGGGTGCCGGTTTATTGGGGCAGTTTTTATACCTCCCTGGGGTATGGACAGTTTACCTTTGCGGCCACCCTTGTTTTTAAAGCAAAATATTATTTCCGGCGCAGCTCGGTAAATTACAACCACCCATTGAATGTGGTGGCTGCGGGTTTAAATGATTATGCAAACCGTTGGCAACAACCGGGTGATGAAAATAAAACGGATGTTCCCAAAGCAAATGTTGATCAAAGTATGGATCTGTTTTATAGCAACGCGCTGCCCCTGGTGGTAAAAGGCGATCAGGTTCGGTTACAGGATGCGTCGGTAACCTATAACATGCCGGCTGCTGTGTTGAAAAAAATGCGGCTGCAGGCGTTGAGCTTTTATGTGCTTGGGAATAACCTGGGGTTTTTATGGAAGGCGGCGCCGGGCAAAATAGACCCCGACTATCTTACGGGTAGCCCCCAACCCCAAAACATAACAGTTGGTGTAAAGTGTACTTTTTAAATTATTATTGATACAAGATAGCTATGAAATATGCGATTGCTTTGCTGTTGATCTTATTACAAACAACGGCCTGTAATAAAAAAGCGCTGCTGGCAGAAAAACAGGGTACTGCTCTTATTGTGCCCACAACTCCTGTTGATCTGCAGGCTTTGCTGGATAATGTAGACGTTTTTGCGCCTACCACTGCGTTGAATTTTGTATGTGCCGACGAATTTTATGTTGGTGATTCTACCCTTCCTGATTTAAAACAAAACATAGTAAATGCTTATCTGCATAAAGATTTTTTATTTGACCAGGAAGAAGAAGTGCCCGATTGGAACAACGCCTATACCCAGGTATATTATGCCAATAATGTGCTGGAAGGGGTAACGCGGTTACGGGGCAGCATAGATGAAAAGATATTAAATCCCCTGGCGGGTGATGCTTACTTTAAACGCAGCTTTGCGTTTTTTAATGCCGCCCAGGTGTTCGCCCTGCCTTACGATCCGCTTACTGCTGCTCTTGAGCCCGGTCTTCCGCTTCGGCTAACCATTAACCGCAATGAGAACCTGAAACGTAGCACCGTGGCTGCAACCTATCAACAGATCATTGAAGATTGTAGAATGGCTATTGACTGGTTGCCGGCAACAATAGATTCGGCGCATCGCAACAGAAGCAACCGGCCGGCAGCCTGTGCGTTACTGGCCCGGGTTTATTTAAGCATGGGCGTTTATGATTCGGCATTGGCGGCTGCAAAAAGATCGCTGGTATATGATTCCCTGATCGATTTTAATGCGGCCTTAAAAACGCCCAATTTGTTGAGCAGCCCCTCCAATAAAGAAACCTTGTATCAAAGCAGGATCGCAAGCGCGGGCGATGGCTTGTACGAAGCTATGGTTAATAAAGAAGTGTTCGTGGATTCCACTTTGTTGCGGGGATACAAAAATGATGATTTGCGGCGAAACCTCTTTTTTACAAAGACTGCTCCGCCGGCTAATTTTAAGCCGGGTTATTATGGAAAACTATACCCCTTCACTGGTTTAAATACAGCCGAACAATTCCTTATTGCTGCGGAATGTTATGCCCGGCAGGGTGATGTAACCAATGCATTTGTTTATTTAAACAGATTATTAAAAAGCCGTTGGAAAGCAACCCTATATATTCCCTACACTACAGCAACACCTGAAGAGGCGCTTCAGCTGATTCTTCAGGAACGAAGAAAAGAGCTCATCTTCCGCGGACTTCGGTACACCGATATCCGGCGGTTAAACATAAAAGATACTTCGCTTACCCTGTCACGAACAGCGCAAGGATTTACATATGAGCTGCTTCCCAACAGCCGGCGATACGCATTACCGATACCGGAACAAGTGCGCCGGTTCAATGATAGTATCTATCAAAACGAATACTACTGATTACTTCTTCTTACTACTGTTGAGTTCCCATAAACTAACGTAGATCCCAATCTGGCAAGGTAGGTAGGGGCTGGAGGGGCTGGGTTTGTAATAGGTGCAGATGCCGGCGCCTCCAATGCAGGCATAATCCAGGCCTTCTTCACCGTCAACGTCTATGTAGGTGCCATTCCATTGTCTGTATTGAGGAGCATTGTAACAGGTTGCGCAGTTTGTTAAATTAGAAGCAAAGGCACCCCCAACACCCATTACAATAGCAATGGATATGAAAAAAAGTTTCAACTTTTTCATGCTTTAAAATTTAAATGATGTAGAAAGTTTTTAATAAGTGCATGACATTGGAATTCATGTCATAGAGTAGCAAGTGGGGACCGGATAAGTTTTTACGAAAAGCATGCTTTATATAGTTTAAACAACGGGATGTCAATATTTGACAAAAAGGTGCAGAAAATAGTGTGGCAACACTGGAACTCTCCAATGACTTTATGCAGTAGATATATATTTATTCTTCCCATGTACTGGCATTGATGAAGCGCAAATTAAACCCACCCTGGCGTTCGTAGTAATAGCTTTGGCGCAGTTTGCTGTAAACAATAGGCGCGCCCTGTTCCTTCATAAACGATAGATACTCGTATAATAAACTTTCTGAAATGTGAAGCCTTTTAGCAAGTTGTTTGGGTGTACCGGTTCCCTTCATGCGGATAAGGCGGTCGATGTGTTCCAACCGGTTGAAATAATGCTTTGGCATAAGTTAGCAATTACGGCACTTGAAATTTACGTAAAATAAAAAAGCATCCCGGTTTATCCGGGATGCTTTTATTTCGTATATACATTAGAGCGGATACAACACCGCTGCAGCCTGTTTGTCTTTTGTGGAAAGTACGGTGGCGCCACTGCCGCACTGGCCGCCATTCATGAGAGAGGAAGCATCGGTGCCGCCAACGCCGGGCACGGCGGTAGCAGATGATTCGCCAATGGCGCTCCAGTTGGTATGCCTGAATGAAACGTTGTGGCCCATTTCATGACAAATGGTGCGCGCCCGCTGGGCAAAACTGTTACCCGCAATATAATTTTTGTTAATGCGAATGGTGCCGCCGGCATTGCCGCCCGAAGGGAAAGTGCCTGAGCCGCATACCCCGTTACCCAGGTTTTGGTTAATGATGATTACATCGTACGTACCGCTCGTATTAATGGTCCAGTGAATGCGGCTGTTGGGTACGGCGTTCCACTGCGCAATAGCGTCGTTGATCTCTGCGGCCATGGAGGTCATAGAGGCATCAACCCGTAACCGGATGTTGGTTACTTTGGTGCTGCT
>CBIMFG010000294.1:0-5919 GCA_966243125.1 uncultured Niastella sp. | reverse complement strand
GGCATAAAAACATACGACTTTAAGGAAATAAAAGTAAACGGTTACCCGGCCAAATACGTTGCGTTGCAGGGCGATGCCAATGCAAAAATGTTCTGGCTGGTGTTTGGCGACAGTACTTTCTCAACCATGGTAATGGGCGTTTATCCTGCCGGCGACCTCACTTCAGGCAAAGAGATCCTTGGCGCGCTGAACACGATCTATTACGACAAAAACGAAAAGGTGGATCCGTTTGCCGCAGCAGCCTTTTCCATAAACGACAGCCAGTCGAAATTCAAATTCTTCCAGTTCTCCACCAATATGTATGTGTATACGATGAACGGCATGGATAATAAGAACGATCCCGATGCACCGTTTTTAGTGATCACCCAAATGCCGATAGAAAAAGGCATGAAAGCCAAAAATGTAGGCGATATGATGTTGAGTAAACTGGAAGGTTATGGACTTACCCATGCAGCAATAAAAAATAGCTCATCAGAAAAGATCAATGGGTATGACGCCTATGAAGCAGAAGTGCATGGCCAAATGCATGACAAGAACAGCATCATGTACCAATGCGTAATAGCCAATGGCGACAATGTGATCAGCATGCAGGGCGTAGCCAAAGACAACTTCGAGGAGAATATGACCGCTTTTAAAGCGTTGGCGCATACGATACAGATCAAACAATAGTACAATGGAAACAACAATACTCTACAGACCGGTAGGACCACAGGAATTGGCTTTAATAGAACAGTCAGGCTGGAAACGATTTCCCCCTCGCCAGCCCGAGCAACCTATTTTTTATCCGGTGATGAATGAAGAATATGCCATTCAGATTTCCCGCGACTGGAATTTGCCGGCTTACGGTTCAGGCTACGTTACCAAATTTGCAGTTAAAACCGACTACATAAGCAAATTTGAGATCCAAAATGTAGGCGGTGAAATTCATAATGAGTTATGGGTACCAGCGGAAGAGATGGAAGAATTTAATAATAATATTGTTGGCGTGATTGAGGTAACGAAGGAGTTTAAATAATGGAATAAACTATGATATTAACTATAGGCCTGATAATGGGCTCTATTATAGTAAGAATAATGGTTAACAACTCGCTCGCCCGGCGCAAAAGAGGAGAGAAGCGCGTGGCCTTTGTAAGTCCAACACCCAATACAGGTTATAAATTAACTTACGATAACAATTATGATTTTAAAGATGAGTTTTATGTAAACCTCCGCAAAACGATTTCCTTTACTGAAGAGATCATTAGCCGGATTAAGAATACTTCGAAGATAAATTACGCCAAAGTACTTCGAACCACCAATCCTGTTTACAACGCTGCGCCATTTTATACAATGAGTGAACGGGAAGACGATATTTATGTTTCCCCACCCCCTATAGGTTTTGATAATAATGAAGTTTTACATGCTGCATTAAGCGTAAGAACAAATACAAATCTTCCCCGTCGGAAATTAGAAGAAATGGGCAGGATATTGCAATTCGAAATCGATATCACCACGCATGACGGCGCTCCTTGTGCCGAAGATGGTTTTGTTGACGAATCAGATATTCCACCGATCGATACCTGGTTTTATATTACCCATAAGTATTTATATTGCTGGATACCCACTATGTTCGTTGAACCTATGCAAAGAGCAATAGATGTGGAAATATTTGGCAGTTATGTTTGGCTCGATGAAATGAACCCTGAATTGTACCAACAGATCATTCAGCAACTACAACAAAGCAGTTAGTGTTTGATCGCTCAAATTTTAGAATAGTTGCTCAAATTATCCTTCTTATCTTTTAATCTGTTTCTTCTTTGGAAAAATTCTCTCAAAGGGGATGCTACATATTAAAATCACTACTAATGACAGTATGATAAGCCTTCGGCAAAAAACAGCACTCCAGGCAGTAATTAACACATCATTCTCTTTTACATAATAAACAGCTGGATATTTATCTGCTGCAATACCGTGAGCTATATTTTCTGTTATTGAAACTTTATAAGGCCTTCCTTCAAATACCACATCCATAAAGTAAGATCGTCCCCTACTCACTTTATAATACACATTAGCGACAGTATATTTAACCGGTTTATTTTCTGCCAGTGTGGCTCTGTATTTTTGATAATCTTTGCCACTCATCAAGAGGATAACAAAAAAGCCAAGCCCGAATATTAACCTTACAATATTTTTTGATGACATTATTAACCAATGTTGGCGCTAAATTAGATAAAAATTTATGGAATCTCGCCGGCATTGCATCCAATGCTAAAAACCCGTATGGGTAAGTCAATACAACTATGCTGCTTTTCATTAGCACTCTTGTTCTGGGCGTGTAAACCCGATAGTAAATATCCTTATGCCATAAAAGACTTCAGGAAAGAATTGCAACCACACCTTGTTCAGATAGTGACAACAGGAATGAGAGAGAATGTTCACAGGCTTTTGAAAGACGCTGCCGATAAGGAACTGGAAAAACTCGGCAACTCGGAACACCCCATATTAAGAGCGGCAGCATTCAATGAAATGCGCCATCGAAAGTCATTCGATCATTATAAAATAATGATGAACCATTTAGACGACACCGCCATCATTTCCATCGATGCGGGTGAATGGGGCATCTGGACCAGAACAGTTTCTGATGATATAATTTACAGTTCTATATGGGAAAATATAGCAGATAAAAACAAAACGATAGAGGCAGTGCTCACCAAACACAACTATTTACAAGCTGCCTATAGCATTCTGGCCAGTCTTGAACCACAAGAAAAGTATTACCCCTATATAAAAGAGATGGCCGGTCGGAATGCCTCCCCATTGATAGATAACCCTCTACCTGCTTTAATTGGGCTGGCGAAATTCAGGAAACAGGAAGACATTCCTTTTATAAAAAAACAATTACTGAAAAACAGCCGGCAAATGAACACAGATGCTTATAGACTGTTGAGGGAATATCCTGACACTACCTATATGGACGTCTTTGAAAAGTTTTATTCCCGAAAGTTTTATGGTTCGTTTTGTCGGGAACGATACCCAGCCCTGGCAGAAGACTTTATTAATTCAGTTGCCATCTATAAAAACGCCAGGAGCGCTGCGATCCTTCATTCTATAATTAACAAAAAAGATCTGGGTGATGATTGTCTGGTAAAACCTGGCTGGCTACAGAATGCAGTGGCCCGGGCTGTTTGGCAAAATCCTTGTAAAGCGTATACCAGATTACAAAAACAGGTTGCTCAAAAAATAAAGAAATCCGAAAAGGAGAAAGCCATGTATATCGACGTCCCTTTCACAAAAAACAATCATCAAGAGGTCATCAGATGGGAACGCCCTGATCAATAAATATTCACCACTTCCTGTTTCCGCTGCCTTACCAACTCTGCCAGCATAGAATTATCAAGAAATTCAAGACCACCAATATCCTGCAGGCTTTTAAAAAACTGTTCTAACGATTGCCATAATGAAAACTGACTGAGTTCCCAGCTATGGCCCCACAAATGGAAATAGTGATCTTCTTCTTGCGTGAGAGAAACTGAATACAGGTAATTGAGAAAATTCCGGCTCATGGCTTCCCAGTTAGAATCGAACAACCGCCAGGCAGAAATATAACTGCCAAACTTCAGTCGCTTTACATTATTCTTCAGGTAAGAGATGTTGGAATGATTGTACACCTGACAGGTAGTGGGTAGAATTACAAAATCACGAACCTTTTTTACGCTGTCCATTGAATGTGTAAGCATTTCCACAGTTCGCATAGCGGTAAAACCGGCTTCGCGTTGCAGGGCAACATGCTCCTTGCTAAACCGCCCTACGGGTGGACAAAACGAGCGAATAGCTTTGCCGGTTACATCTTCCAGCCATTGTTTGCAATCGAAAATTTCTGCACGGGCCTGCTTGTACGACACCCGGGTTAAGATAGGATGGGTCATGGTATGACCACCCACTTCAATTAAACTGGCAAGCGTACGTATTTCATTTTCAGACACACTGGAGGAGCACCACTCACATGACCGGGGAATATAAAACGTAGCTTTTACATTAAATTTGGCAAGCAGTTCTGCCAAACGCAGATCGGCAACATGCCCATCGTCGAAAGAACAGGTAAAATAAATTTTTCCCACTTGGTTGTTGATTAAATGATCATTGATGCTAATGTATGCACAAATCAGACCCAATCATTTAATCAACAAATTGGTGAATAATGGCGGCACATTATCTTATTTCAGCAACACAGCGCCCAATGCTAACAATGCCGGCAATGCCTGTATGAAGAAGATCTGTTTGGTGGCCGTAAGGGCGCCATATACACCCGCGACAATTACGCAGGCAAGAAAGAAAACCGCCACGTTGGTACTCCATGCAGCATCGGTTATAAAAAATGACCAAATGAGTCCGGCGGCAAGGAAGCCATTGTACAAACCCTGGTTAGCAGCCAACACTTTGGTGGGCGCAAACAATTCGGGACGCAGGGAACCCTTAAACGCTTTTTGACCTTTTGTTTCCCAGGCAAACATTTCCAGGTACAAAATGAACAAATGCTCCAGGGCTACCAAGCCCACCAAAATATTCGCTACTATTTGCATATTTAAAATGATTCTTCTACCAATTCTTTATTGATGCCGGCGCCAGCCATTCCCCCACCCGCAACAGCCAGCGAAACCGCCCGCATCATCGCTGTATTATCACCGGCAGCATACACACCCGGAATAGAGGTACGACCCAACATATCAATGGAAAGATATCCCTGTTCGGTTAACGCACAACCCAATTGCACGGGAATATCACAATGTTGTACAAACGGGATCTTCGCATACATCGCTTTCAACGGCATTACGGAGCCATCTTTCAGCAGCACCTGTTTCAAATACCCATTGTCGTGTTCAAACCCGGCAATCTCCGTTTCCACCACCGCTATATTATGCTGTTGCAGCTTTTCCTGCTGCGCTAAAGATAGGGTTGATTTTCCATTTGTAAAAAGGGTAAGGTCCTTTGTAAGGTTATCGATCAGTTTAGAAAATTCAAAACCAATATCCCCATTGCTCATGATGCCGGTTTTTTCGTGCTTTACCTCATACCCATGGCAATAAGGGCAATGAATAACCGTAATTCCCCAGCACTCGGCAAAACCGGGAATGGCCGGCATCAGGTCTTTTACCCCAGTAGCAAATAACAATTTATGGGCGAACAATACAGCACCATCAGCAGTGGTCAATTCAAAGCCATTCTCCTTTTTACTGGCAGCTACAGCAAGGCCCTGCTGCATGCTTACGGTTTCATATTTCAGCACCTGCTCCCTGGCTTTATCAGCTATCGCTTTTGGCGTTTCGCCGTCGTGGGTGATGAAATTATGCGAATGCGGCGTTTGCCGGTTACAAGGCAAACCGCTATCAATGATAAGCACCTTTCTTAACGACCTTCCCAGCGACATGGCCGCTGATAAACCGGCATAACTTCCCCCTACGATGATCACATCGTACCTGCTATTTCCTGCCATAGTATTGCTTTTTAGATTTGCGTGTGGCACAAATGTAGGGAAAGTTTTACATTTTGCAACACAGTTGCATAAGTAGAGGTAAATATTGCATCCAGTGCTTATTATGGGTCATCAGGAGTTAATGATGCGAAGCAAGGGGAACACTTAAAATTAACCCGATGTTATTATGACACGTTTGATACTAACTATAATGTATCGGCATTTTGGTCTGACACATCTTTACCTAACTCTGTGACATCTGTACCGTACTTTGGTATGTAAGTAAGTAACGTTGGAACGTAAGTAAGTAGCCTTGGTATGTAAGTAAACAACATGCGCACGTAAGTACCGTACCTGTATAGCAAAAGTGGTTAGGTGTGCACCAGAGTTGTTTAGATATGAGCCATCCTTATATAGGTATACACCAAAGTTAACCAGGGTTGTTCCAAAGTCAGGTCAAAATGCCGCAT
>CBIMFG010000293.1:0-5923 GCA_966243125.1 uncultured Niastella sp. | reverse complement strand
GGGCAGGGGGGAGGCCGTTTTTAACACACTCCGCACACCCCGCGGCGGCCAGTACCAACTGGTATTGCCCGATGGCTCAAAAGTGTGGTTAAATGCCGCTTCTTCAATAACCTATCCCACCTCATTCCCCGGAAAAGAAAGAAAAATTACCATCGATGGCGAAGCCTACCTTGAAGTAGCGCACAATGCCACAAAGCCATTTAAAGTAGCAGCCAACGGAACCGAAGTAGAAGTATTAGGTACAAGCTTTAATGTACATGCTTATAATGATGAACCGGCTGAAAGAATCACACTGGTTGAAGGAAAAGTGAAGGTGAGCAAAGGGCAAAAAGAAGAATCAGTTGTGTTGAAACCTGGTGAACAGGCTATTGCAGTAGCGAACCCACTCACCACTGACCACTCACCACTCACCATTGACCATTCACCCAATATTGACGAAGTGCTTGCCTGGAAAAACGGCCAGTTTTTATTTGAAAATGCCAGTATTGAATTGGTGATGAAACAAATAGAACGCTGGTACGATGTAGAAGTAGTGTATGAAGGCCAGAAACCCGAAGGGCATTTCAAGGGAAAGATCCCGCGGAATGTAATGGCCAGTGAAATGCTGAAGATCATTGAAGCCAGTGGCATTCATTTCAGAATTGAAAACAAGAAAATTATCATTATGAAATAAAGAGTTTCGGATAGCTCAAATAAAAAACCTGGTCGCGGGGAAGGCGAACCAGGTTTACAATGAGTTAACCGGATATAACAAACAGCTCGCTAAAGACTGCTTTATCAATTAACCCAAAACTTTACAAAGTTATGTCAATTTTGCTTTGTAGTAACGTCGCTTTGCCCGGACGTTACGTAACTGACCAGGCAACGGTCAACAAACTGCTAAAAATCATGAGAATCACAGCCATTCTGTTATTGGGTGCCTGCTTGCAGGTTGCCGCTAAAGGAAGGGCCCAGAACATTTCGCTTTCTGAAAAGAATGCGCCCATCGAAAAGGTACTGCAAATAATTGAGAAGCAGGCCAACGTTAACTTTTACTATAAGGTAGAGTTGTTGCAAAAAGCGGGGCCAATTACCGTCAATGTTAAAAATGGTAACCTTAAACAGGTGCTGGATTTTTGTTTTAACAATCAGCCGTTTACTTACGAGGTGTTTGATAAAGTGGTGGTTATAAAACCCAAGGTGATGGCGCCGCCCAACGTCAATGAAGTGCTGAACAAGCTTCCATGGGGCACAAAGATCTCCGGACGCATAATAGGTGAGGGGGGAGAGCAACTGGTTGGCGCTTCCATTCGCATTTTACAACGGGGCAAACTCATCAGCTCAGGCGTTTCCGATCAAAAAGGCGAATTTAAGCTGGGCGCAGAATTTGAGAATGGCAGCTATGTATTGGAGGTTACCTACATTGGCTATGAAAAGCTCATCAGAGAAATAAAATTACCCGATCTCCAGATCACGGTTATTGTAATGAAGAAATCGGCCAGTGTGCTGGATGAAGTACAGTACACCGCTTATTCAAGTACCAGCATGCGGTACAATACCGGCGATATCACTACCATCAGTGGAAAGGAAATTGCCCGCAACCCCGTACCAAACGTATTGCAGGCCTTGCAGGGCAGGGTAGCCGGTTTGTTCGTAGGACAAAATACCGGTGTGGCAAACGGCGCTTTTTCGGTGCAGGTAAGAAGTTTGAATACTTTATCGGGAGGAGCTGCTACATCACCCAGTATTATTCCCACCGGTGGGCAGCCCTTATATATTGTTGATGGGGTGGAATATCCTTCCTCTGGCACTTTGCCAATGCTTAATGTACCCAATACGCCGCAGTTCAGGTTATATGGTAATGCGCTTAATTACCTCGATCCTTCTTTGTTTGAATCTATCAGTATATTGAAAGGCGGCGATGCTACCGCTATTTATGGTTCCCGCGGCGCTTTTGGCGTTATTCTGATCACCACAAAAAAAGCAAAAGTTGGAAAACCTTCTGTGAATGTCAATGCTTCTTACGGTTTTTCAGAACTGGGTAAGTATGTAGATCTGATGAACACCCAGGAATACCTGGCTGTGCGCCGCAATGGTATGGCCAACGATGGCAAAACGCCTACGGCCACCGATTATGATCTGAATGGCACCTGGGATACCACTGCCAATTATGACTGGAAAGATTTTTATCTGGGCGACCGTGCACCTGTTTCCCGCATGAATGTGACTTATTCAGGCGGCAGCGCCAATACCAATTTTTTGTTGGGCGCTAACTACAGCACGCAGGGGAATATACAGCGCAGCAAAGGGTCGGTAAAGCAGGGTGGCATGAACTTCAGCGTTAACACCGCTACCAACGACCGCAAATTCACCACTGCCCTGTCGGGAAGTTATACCAACAACCTGGATAATATGGTGCCGGTTGATTTTGCCGGTTCGCAGGGCCTTACGCTCTCGCCCAATTCGCCGTATCCTTTACTGCCCGATGGAAAACTGAACTGGGAAACCGGTTCCAACTCGGCAGCCGCATTGAATTCGCTGTACAATAACAGTACCGATAACCTGGTTGCCAATGTTTCTCTTGTTTATACACCTGTAAAGGGACTGAGCTTTACTGCTTCTGGTGGTTTCAACCTGTTATCGGCAAAAGAGTTTGCCGGCAGACCCCGGTCTTATTTCAATCCTGCTACCTTTACCGCTTCGCAAACCTGGAGCGCGGTTAATCAATACCGTATCAGAACTTTCAGTGCCGATCCACGGGCCGAATACAACACCATCCTGTTTGGCAAAGGCCGGCTTACCCTTACCGCCGGCGGTAGTATCCGCGATGTCGTAAACCAAACCACTTATATGAATGGTACCGGTTTCGCTTCCGATGCGTTGTTGTTGAGTCCTTCCAATGCAGCAGCAACCAACATCTCCACTATCTTCAATGTTACCCCCAAACGTTATATAGGGGGCTTTGGCATAGTCAATTTCCGCTGGGCCGAAAAATACATCCTGTCATTCAACGGCCGTCGCGATGGTTCTTCCGTGTTCGGTAATAACAGGCAGTTTGGTAATTTCGGGTCTGTCAGTGGCGGCTGGATCGTGAGTGAAGAACCCTGGTTTAAGAGCCTCCGGAATGCAATCGGCTACTTAAAACTGAAAGCCGGTTATGCCATGGTAGGCGGTAGTGCCATTAACCCATATGCATACATCAATACATACGGTTTAAGCAGTAACTCCTACAACGGCGGCATTTCGCTTACACCTTCAAACCTGAGCAACGCTTACCTGCATTGGGAAACTAACCGGAATGTAGAAGGCGGTGTTATCATAGACCTGCTGAAGGGCCATATAAATATAGAGGCCATTTATTACTATAACAAGGTGGGTGATCAGTTAACCAATCAGCCGTTGGCGAGCACTACCGGTTTCACTTCGTTCGTTATTAACTCGCCGGCAGAGATCCACAGCTATGGTTCTGAATTGACCGTCAATACAAAAAATATCAGCAATAAGAATTTCACCTGGACCTCCCGCATCAACCTCACATTGCCGCGTACCAAATTGAAGGCTTATCCCGGCATCGATAATCTGGTAGCCAACTATAACTATCAGATCGGTAAACCCATCACCGGTATCAGGCTGTATAAGTATGCAGGTGTTGATCCAGCTACAGGCGTATATAATTTTTATAATGCAGATGGCGTAAAAGGTGATTATACTCCTTTCCTCAGTCCCAAACAACTCAATCCTATTACCGACAAAACCGAGTTTGTTGACATGGCGCCCAAATATTATGGCGGCATACTCAACACCTTTACTTATAAGAATTTCAGTCTCGATTTCCTGGTTACAGTAACGAACCGCATGGGACCCAACTACCTCGCTTTCCAAAATTATCCTTTGGGTTGGTTCAATGTGAACTATCCCAAAGACATTGCCGAAAAGCGGTGGATGAAAGCAGGCGATGTAACCGACGTGCCAAAAGCCAGTGCCGGCGCAGCTGCCTTATTGAGCCAGACGCAGTTTACCAGCAGTACAGGCGCATACAGCCGGGCTACCTATGCACGGTTGCAAAACCTGAGCGTGAGCTACCGTTTACCCGCCAAGCTGATCCAACGGGCACGCATGAGTGGTTTATCTATCTATGCAGCCGGACAGAACCTGTATACCCTTTCGAAGTACCACAACCTTGATCCGGAAAATATGCTGGCTGGCCGTACGCCACCATTGCGGGTATACACCATTGGCATTAATGTGAACTATTAAAAAGACTGAAACATGAAACATCCACTTCTATATATATCGATCTTTGTACTCGTTGCATCGTCAGGTTGTAAAAAATACCTGGAAGTACCTGTGCCTATCAACAGCATAGCAGGCAGTACGGTATTTGATAATGATTATACGGCGGCAGGCGCTTTAAATAGCATTTTTGCCGGATTATACACGCAAGGTAATTGGGATGGAAGCCAAAGCGTAAATTATTTAACCGGCCTGTATGGCGATGAATTGAAGAACTACTCTTTAAATGTTAGTAACCAGGCTGTGTATATAAACGGTGTAAGCAGTACGTTAGGTGGCGTAACTGCTTTATGGGTTAACTTATATAAACAGTTGTATTCAGTGAACCTGGCCATTGAAGGATTAACGCCAAATGATAAAGGCCTTGCTTATCGTAACCAGTGGCTGGGCGAAGCTTATTTCCTCCGGGGCCTGATCTATTTTTATCTTACCAACACCTATGGTGAAGTGCCATTGATTTTGGGTTCAGATTATTTAAAGAACAACGGCATAGGCCGCAGCGCTCAGTCAGATGTATACAAACAGATCCTGTCAGACCTGCAACAGGCGCAAACCTTGCTCACACCCGAATACCGGGATGGGGCTGGTGCCGTATCAAAAGACAGGGGGCGGCCCAACCAGGCAGCAGTGGCTGCATTGATGGCGCGGGTATACCTGTATATGCAGGATTGGAAAAATGCGGCCACACAGGCAAGCATAACGATCGGCAATACCGCTACCTATCAATTAATAAATCCCGTGCAAACTTTTTTGCTGAATAATAACGAGAACATCTGGGGTCTGGTGCCATCCGCCAACAGCGTTTTCAATTACAAGGTTAAAGATGTAGGGTCATATGTTATTCCCAGTGGAATAACGCCCCTGGTGGCCGGCATAGGTGTAACATTGAGCGATTCATTGGTAAAAAGCTTTGAACCCAATGACCTTCGGTATGCCAACTGGGTGGGAAAAGATACGGTGGTTGCTAATGGTGTAACTACAGTATATTATTACGCCTGGAAGTATAAAGCCAATCCGCCAACAGCACTCACGGCGCCTGTAGAAACCCTGGTTATGTTGCGCCTGGCCGAACAATACCTCATCAGGGCGGAAGCACGCGCACAACAAAGCGATCTCAATGGTGCATTGGCCGATCTGAACGCGGTACGCACCCGCGCCGGTTTGCCCAATTCTACCGCCGTATCACAACCGGAGATATTGACCGCCATCCTGAAAGAACGCCGGGTAGAATTGTTTACAGAAGGAGCGCATCGCTACTTTGACCTGCGCCGCACCAATAACCTCGATGCGCTCATGACAAAATTGAGTCCGCTGAAAGGTGGCACCTGGGAACCTTATAAACAATGGTGGCCAATACCTTTAACCGACGTACAAAACAATACAAACCTTCTTCAAACCCCCAACTATCAATAGGTATAAGGGTGAAAGTTGAAAGGTGAAGGTGATTGCCGCATTTTGAAGGTAATCACTTGTCGTGAGGCTTGCTTAAAGGGCACTTTCACCCTTCACCCTTCTCCTTTCACCCTTCAACCAATTCAATTCTGATTCATAAACAAGATTACATGTCAACACGTATTACAAAACGGGTATTGTTATCTGTTGCCTTAGGTGTAACGGGTTTTTCTGCGCTGGCGCAAAAGGCCCCGAAAGC
>CBIMFG010000292.1:0-5933 GCA_966243125.1 uncultured Niastella sp. | reverse complement strand
CAAAATTATCATATAGGGAATTTTGAAGATAATACCCGCAAGATCATGGGGGCTATACAGTATGCCAAAAGCCGTAAAGCCGACCTGGTTATCTTTTCTGAACTAAGTATTTGCGGTTACCCGCCCCGCGATTTCCTGGAATTTGACGATTTTATTAATGAGTGCGATAAAGCTATTGACATTATAAAAGAGCAGGCCGATACCATTGGGGTTATCATCGGCAGCCCGCAACGCAACCCGTCAAAGGAAGGCAAAGACCTGTTTAATGCCGCCTGGTTGTTGTACGATAAAAAAGTGGCCGGGGTAGCGCATAAAACCCTGTTGCCGAATTATGATGTGTTTGATGAATACCGGTATTTTGAACCGGGGTATCAATGGAATGTACTGGAGTTTAAAGGAAAGAAAATTGCGTTGACAGTTTGTGAAGATATCTGGAACCTGGGCGATAATCCTTTATACCGGCAATGCCCCATGGATGTGCTCATAACACAGCAACCCGACTTAATGATCAATATTTCTGCTTCCCCTTTTGATTACGACCACGATCAGGACCGGGAAGAAATTGTACGGGCTAACGTGATAAAATATGGGCTGCCCATGTTCTATTGCAATGCCATTGGCTCGCAAACAGAGATCGTATTCGATGGCGGCAGCCTGGTAATGGATGCCAATGGAACCATCGTGAAGGAAATGAAATATTTTGAAGAGGATTTTGCCATCGTAAACCTCGACGAAATTGAAGTGCAGAAGGCCAAGCGTAAACCTATGAAGGCTGTTCCGGAGTTTGATAAGGACATGCGCGTAGGAAAAGTAGAAGACCCCGATAAGATCATTGAATACCTCACTTCCGATGAAAACATCGGTCAAATAAAAGAGGCATTGATATTGGGCATCAGGGATTATTTCCGCAAAATGGGTTTCTCCAAAGCTATTCTGGGCAGCTCAGGCGGTATTGACAGCGCAGTAACACAGGCACTGGCAACCCGCGCCTTGGGCCGTGAAAATGTACGGGCTATATTAATGCCTTCGCATTTTTCAACCGGTCATTCAGTGGCCGATGCGGAACAGCTGAGCAAGAACCTGGGCAACCCTTATGATATTGTGCCAATAAAAAATGTATACGATTCGTTGCTGCATACGCTGCAACCCGTTTTTGGCGATCTGCCATTTGGGTTGGCTGAAGAGAATTTACAAAGCCGCACCCGGGGTAATTTGTTGATGGGCATCTCGAATAAGTTCGGTTATATTTTATTGAACACCTCCAACAAAAGCGAACTGAGCACCGGTTATGGAACGCTGTATGGCGATATGGCCGGCGGCTTAAGTGTGTTGGGCGATGTGTACAAAATGCAGGTATATGCGCTGGCCAATTACCTCAACCGCAATGGAGAAATTATTCCTGAAAACATCATAACAAAACCACCCTCTGCCGAACTGCGTCCCGATCAAAAAGACAGCGACAGCTTACCTGATTATGCGGTGCTGGATAAAGTGTTGTATCAATATATCGAGAAAAGAAAAGGACCCAAAGAGCTGATCGCAATGGGCATTGATGAAGCGCTGGTACGCCGCATTTTGAAGCTGGTGAACACCAATGAATACAAGCGCAATCAGTTTTGCCCAATTATACGGGTGAGTTGTAAAGCGTTTGGGGTAGGCCGCAGGTTGCCAATTGTAGGAAAGTATTTATCATAAATGAAATAAAAAAGGCCCCGATCATGTCAGGGCCTTTTTTCTATTTCAGATGATGAATTATCTTCTGGTAAGGGTTACGGTTATAGTCTGCGTAACGCCGTTATTTGTTGTAGATTCCTCAATAACCAGGCTTGTATTTGTCAGTGATTTTATGCGGTAAGGTTCACCGTCCCAGTAAAAAGTATTTCCGTTTACATTCCAGTCGCCTGAATCATCATTGCTGCTGGGAACACAGGTGGTGCCTGCATCTACCATTTGCAGGGTAAGATCGCTTTTTAAAACCATCAGGTCGTCTCTTTGACAGTCATCAAGAAATACACTCATAAGGTCTTGCTCAGGAGCGCCTGTAGCTGCTCCTCTGATGGATACTATTGTATAAGTGCCTATCAGCTGGTCTTTTGTATAGGTCTGCGTAGTTGTTTTAGAACAGGCTGAAAATAAACTGATTGCTACCAGGGCCAACACAAGAAGTTTAGTAAATGTTCTGGTCATATATTGGATTTTGTGGTTAAAATAGGGTCGGCAATTAAACAGGTTTTACCCCACTTTATTGTGCAGGTGATTATTTTTTAATCAACGTTTCATCTTAATGAGAAAAGCCTTCCCCGGGCTAAACCAGGGAAAGGCTTTTCTTATGCTGATGTAATTAAGTATTAATGTTTTAGATCAAGTACCAAAGTAAAAGTGCCTATTGGTGAAGGGTAGTCTTTTATTAATCTTAATCGCGTGGCAGTTAATTCTCCTACTTTAAAATCACCGGTTACGCCGGTGCCAAAAACATTATCGGGCGTGTACATGGTAGCGCCATTGTCTTTAAACCACCATTTAAAGTTGGTTGTTGCGGGATCGCCTACGCTACATTTAACGGCGCCATTATTGAGCACACCGGTGCTGTCGCTCTTAAATGAAATGGTATTGTCCTTGTCGCAGGTAGCAACGCCGTAACCTTGTGGTAATGCCTGATCGGCTTTCCCGTCTTTATCAGTGTCAATGCCAACCGTATCATACTTCCAGGTAGCGCTGGTTACTAACTGCATTTTTGCGTTATTGTCGTCAGGTTTTTTATCATCATCTTTACTACAGGCATAAAAGACAAAACCAATCGAAAGCAGGGCGAATACATATTTTTTCATTGTAACAGTTTTAGACATGTAATAGTCGTTTCTTGAGTTTGGGTAATTCCGGCCACTAATATGAGCAAATTTTGTTCCTTTTCCGTTGCTTTATGAGCAGCCAGTTCGTAAATTACTGCAACTACAAATTTGTTAGTTTATTGTATGTTGCCGAAAATGTTTATTTTTAGGCATTTTAGTGTGGTTTTTACAACTTGGCAAGCCCTTTGCAAAGGCATTGACGTATTTTCATAACTGATTATCAATCATTCATACTAAACCCCGTATATGCTATTAACAGCAGATGATATCCGGCAGCTCAATGAAAAAATACAGTATCAGAGCGCTTTTATTGACCGGCTTCGCGACGAAACAGCCAGGGTTATTATTGGCCAGCATCATATGCTCGACAGGCTCATGATAGGCTTGTTAAGCAACGGGCACGTTTTGTTGGAAGGGGTACCGGGTTTGGCAAAAACACTCACCATTAAATCGCTGGCCCAGGCGATTAAAGCCAAATTCAGCCGTATTCAGTTCACGCCCGATCTGTTACCAGCCGACGTTATTGGTACGATGATCTATCATCAGCAAAAAAATGAATTTATAGTACGTAAGGGGCCCATTTTCGCCAACTTCGTACTGGCCGATGAAATAAACCGCGCCCCGGCAAAAGTGCAAAGCGCCTTGCTGGAAGCCATGCAGGAACGCCAGGTAACAATTGGCGATACCACACACAAACTGGATGAACCATTTCTTGTACTGGCTACACAGAACCCGTTGGAGCAGGAAGGTACGTATCCGTTACCGGAAGCTCAGCAGGACCGGTTTATTATGAAGGTGATCGTTGATTATCCCACCAAAGAAGAAGAACAGATCATCATTCGCCAAAACCTGCAGGGCGAAAAAGGTCCCCAGGTGAGCCAGGTAGTGTCGATGCAGGAAATAAAAGAAGCGAAGGACCTTGCCCGCCAGATCTACATGGATGAAAAAGTTGAGAATTACATCCTCGATATCGTATTTGCCACCCGTTTTCCCGATAAATACAAACTGGAAAAATTAAAGCCACTCATCGCTTATGGCGGATCGCCCCGTGCCAGCATTAACCTGGCCCTGGCGGCAAAAGCACACGCGTTCCTGAACAAACGTGGTTTTGTTATTCCTGAAGATGTACGCAGTATTTCAAAAGATGTATTGCGCCATCGTATTGGGTTAACGTACGAAGCCGAAGCAGAGAATGTAAATGTTGAAAATGTAATTGACGACGTATTACGCGTTATTCAGGTACCATAAAAAGGAACCCTATTCCCTACTATGCTAACCACAGCCGAAATAATAAAAAAGGTTCGCGAGCTGGAAATAAAAAGCAAAAAGCTCACCCGGCATTTATTCACGGGCGAGTACCACAGCGCTTTTAAGGGCCGGGGTATGTTGTTTAAAGAAGTACGCGAATACCAGGCCGGCGACGACATCAGGTTTATTGACTGGAATGTGAGCGCACGCTTTAACCATCCCTTCAGCAAAGTATTTGAAGAAGAACGCGAACTGAGTGTAATGCTGCTGGTTGATGTAAGTGCCAGCTCGCTGTTTGGTACTACACATGCCCGCAAAAAAGATCTCATAACTGAAGTGGCTGCCGTAATGGCTTTCTCCGCCATCAGTAACAACGATAAGGTAGGCGTGCTGTTCTTTAGCGATGTAATTGAAAAATACATTCCACCCAAAAAGGGCAGGGACCATGTACTTTACATTGTTCGCGAACTGTTAACAGCCCAGCCCAAAAATAAAGGCACCCGCATAGGCAATGCTTTGCAGCGGTTGAATAACACCGTTCGGCAAAGCAGCATCGTTTTCTTATTAAGCGATTTTCTGGATAATGATTTTGAAGACGGATTGAAGGTTGCCGGTAAAAAGCATGATGTGATAGGCATAAAAGTGTATGATAAAATGGACATGCAATTACCCGATGCCGGTTTAATGGAAATTGAAGATGCTGAAAACGGGGCCCGCAGCTGGATAGATACCAGTGACTACCTGGTTCGCCAACAATATGAAGCTGCTTTTTTTAATCATACAAACTATTGTAAAAACATCTTTGTGCGGGCTGGTAGCGAACTCCTGCATATACGTACCGGTGAAGATTATGTAAAAGTGCTGCAGAAATTCTTTATCGGGCGTAACCGGTAATTATGAAAAACCCTATTCTCAATATCATCCTTATTGGTTGTTTACTCGCCAGTCCGGTTTATATGATGGGCCAGGTAGTTGCCAGGGCATCGGTAAACCGCGATCAGATCTTAATTGGGGAGCCTATTAAACTAACCTTTGAAGTACGCATTCCGCTGGGACAATCTTACTCCTGGTTTAACCTGGATAGCATTCCGCATTTTGACATTATTGATAAAGGTAAAACCGATACCACCGATAACATCGATGGCAAACAGTTTCACCAGGAACTTACGATTACCAGTTTTGATTCAGGCACCGTAGTAATTCCGCCATTGACCTTACAGGTAAACGGAAAATCGTACGCTACCGATTCCATTCCGGTGGAGGTAAGTTATGCGCCGCTGGATATTTCAAAAGACTACCGGGATATAAAAGAAATTGAGGAAGTACCCAAGCCCAAATGGATGGCCTGGATACCCTGGATCCTCGGCATATTTACACTATTGGCCATTGGCGTTATTGTTTACCTGATGCGAAAGCCAAAGAAGGCGCCTGTTGTACAACCGGCTCAGCCAAAACTGGGTCCTTACGAAGAAGCCTTACAGGCGCTGGAAGAATTGCGTAAACAAGGTTTTCAGAATGGCGAAGTAAAAACCTACTACAGCCGGTTGAACGATATTTTACGCGTGTTTATGTTCCGTAAGCTGAAAGTAGCCACGCTGGAAAAAACAAACGAAGAGCTGATTGTTCAACTGCGCCAAACGCCCATGGATAAAGAAAGCTTTAATCAGCTGGTACATGCTTTACAGATCGCCGATTTTGTAAAGTTTGCCAAGTACCAGCCCGATGAAAAAGATAATGAACAGAATTTTGCCGTAATTGAAACGGCTATCAAAACACTAAACAATATTTCCTGACCCTTGCTGTACAATTGGTTTGAACATATAACATTTGCATATC
>CBIMFG010000291.1:0-5937 GCA_966243125.1 uncultured Niastella sp. | reverse complement strand
AAGGCGTGGTTACTTCTGTCAACGGGGTCCATCCGCCACCAGGCGCCATAAATTCGTACTGGTAGCGAATACCATCGAGCCGCGGCCAGTTAATCTGCGAGTTAAAAGTTATGATATCACCCGGGCAATGATTGGTAACAGGCGAGCCCAGGCTAAAACCTGGTGTGGGTATTTTTATAAGGTAGGTTATAGTACATCCTGAACCTCCATTGACATACTTACCCAATGGGTCGCCACCAAAATCAAAAGGTTCAGTATACTCATCATAATCACTATTCTCTTCAGGCACACTCCGGTAATCACATTGCGTACACCCCATCATACTGGAGCTCAGTGTTATTCTGCCCGAATGAGTGGCGCCAAAAGCCAATGTTTTTACAAAACTTCCATCACTTGTTAACTCAGTTGTAGGGCTCATACCCATGGGATCGTAGCTATATAGATAGTCGTAGTCGCCTGCGCTACCACCTCCTGTTACGCTCACGCTTTTGTTTTTGGTGTAATTCATCAGCGTTCCATTGATCCTCACGTCTGGATAAGCATAGCCAACAAAATAGCTAAACTGCAGCGTATTGGGTGTTTGGGCCCGTGAAATAAAGGCACTGGCCAACAAAGCCAGTACCAGGATAATTTTTAGTTTCATCCGATACAGATTAATAGCTGACAGTTGTTTCCTTTGTCAGCCTGGATTCAATACCGTTCTTAAACACGGCTTTTACTTTATATCGATAGTTGTTACTGATGTGCAGGTCTACATCTTCAAAACTGAGCACGTTCCCGGGCAGCACGGCATAGCTCATAAATTTCCCGTCGTCATTTACGGCGCGGTATACAACGAACTGATCAATGTCCGCTGACTCATATTGCCAGGTTAACCGGATCTTTTTATGTTCGCGGTCGGCCACGCCCTGTACAGCCTGTACCGGTTTTCTAAAACCTGTTTCATAAAAAAGATTTCCCGAACGCGTAACGGCTTTATTACCGGCGCTGTCACCGGCTTCAATTTCATACGCCAGCGTTTTTCCCATATTGGCGTAAGGCGGCTCATCTGAACAGGAAAATGCCTCTTCCTGCGATGATACGGGGTAAATAGCTACCAGTTCCCTTTTTCCATCTTCCTTGCTACAGCGATACAATGCATAGCTGGCCACATCCTCACTTGGGCTGGGTAAAAAAGACAGGTTTACGAGGGTATCTTTCCGTTCCAGCTTTGCAATAACCACCGGCGCCGGGGCTACCGTATCGGGCCGCCGGATGGCCACCGGTTGCGAGTAATCGCTGCTGTTATAATAATGATCTACAGATATGATCTTATAATAGATCTCCGGATTGGTGAATGACAAATTCAGCGTATCAATGAAGGTGGTATCGGTATAAGGCCCTTTGGTGATCTCCACGTACTCACCGGTTCGCACCTGCGACCGGTACAACCGGTACCCGATCAGGTCTTTTTCGATATTGGGCTGCCAGTGTATGTTGGCAATGCCTTTGGCGTTGGTTTCACCTTGTAATCCCGCAGGAATAGCAGGTGGTATACTGTCTTCCTTAGGCAGGTACCAGGGCAGGGAAGTGATCTGCTGGCCATCTTTCTGCTTCAGGCGAATGCGATAATAATTACTGGTGTTGGTAACAAGGGGATCAACCGCCTCTTGCTGCTGTGGCGCAAATGGCTGTTCATTGATGTCGGTATAAGGCCCCTGGTGTTTGGGCGCCCTGGAGATATAAATGCCTGAGAGGTTTTTCACAATACTATCGGGCAGTGTCCACTTTATGGTGGCCGAACTGCCATTGCCCGAGAGATAAATGGTATCGAAAAACGGCCGGTAGTCCATTACCGACAACCCTTCGCCCCGCACGGTATCGGAATAATTGCCGGTTTCGCCAAATGGCGAAATACCGGTAATGCGGTATTCATAGGGCGTATAGTTGGCTTTCAGCGAATCTACATAATAGGCAAACTTATCAGCATCTTTGGTAGTGCTCATAGGTAAAAACGGATGCACATTCACCTGTACAAACGGGCCGCCGTTTTCAGATCGTTGAATATTAAACGCGGTGTAAATACCATGCAGCATCTCCAGGTCCCAACTCAACGCCACAGCCTTATTACCAAATTGACCTTTCAAACCCTGAATAGCAGGTTTCAGAAATGCTTCTTCGGGCCCTAACATAGTTACACCTGGTTTATAACGAACGGTGGTTCGCAGCGAATCGGGCATGGCGATCTTAACGCGGTAAATATACCGCTCACCGGCAACCGGTTTTTTATCAACAAAACGAAGTCCGGCTGCCCGGGCCACGGCCGGTGAAAAATCGCACACCAGCAAAGCAAAGCTGAACCTGTTTTGCGCCTGTTGCACCTGGTTAATGATCTCCGACGGCGATTCGGACTTCATTTGAATATTGAAATCATTACCATACAACGCTTCATCCAGCACACCGGCGTAATCATTTTTTTGCACCAGTTTTTCCAATGCCGCATGCGACCAGGGTTTCAGCGGTTCAGGCGTTAGTTGTTTCGACAGTTTATTGCCATTGGGCACTACTTTTCCCTTACGCAGCACGGTAAAACGCTCTATGGTATAGCCATACTTATTTCCCATCTTCCACAGAATGTCTGAGGAAGGCACCCACCGCAGCACTACGGAATCTTTTTTACCATCGGCCAGCAGAAATAGTCCTTCTGCTTTTTTCTCCGGGACAGGACGAAGCCCTTTGCGCGTGTTTTTGCCATTCTGTGCAAACAGCGGGTTACCGGCTACCGCCAGCAACAGGCCACACGCAAACAGCATTTTATTATATCTCGATAACAACATGATCATTTAAAGTTTATTGATAATGGAACAGACGAGGTAACCTGTTTGGTACCGGGCAATACGTATTTCAATGACAACGGATAATTTCCGGGCACCAGGTCAACATAACCGGGCCATTGGAAAATGCGTTTGGCGCCTTCGGGCATTACTGAACTGTTGAGGTACATATTGGCCACCTCGTTGCGCAGCTCATGGTAATCCTGAAACACATACCAGCTTAAATAATACCCAATGTATACGCGTCCCGGTTTGGTTTGTGCAAAGCCGTTATCAATATCATTTTGCTGCAGCGAATACATATCAGGCGCCAGATCGTTGGTGAGCCGGATGCCTTTTACCGGGCCCATGCCCAACTCTTCGGGTTTACGCCAGGTAACAGTAAGCCCGCTGCCTTTGTATTTATCGTACAGTACCGGGTTAATGTAATTACTTAACCAGGGATTGGCATTGCTTGCTTCGGCCTCAACCAGCGGCGTAAACACATTGTTGTTGCCATACAATTCAAACTGATCGAAGGTCTCCGCCACATCGTTCCGCTTCAGCAGCACAAATACGTTTCCGGTAGCAATGTTGAACAGGTCAACCGGCGCCTGAAAACTATTGATCTTATCGGTGAAGGTGTTGTACTTACTGGTGCGGAATACCGACTGATAATGGTATTGTTGTCCGCCCCGCAGCTGTGTACCCGAAATGCTGTTAGAGGTAACTGTTACATCGTTGTTCTCATCTGCCTTGGTAGTGGTAGCTGTTTGCTGCACGTTGTTACCGCTTGCCTGGGTGAATTTGATCAGCGACAGGTTGTAGATCACTTCGTTCTTCAGCGTTGAAGGAATACTAAAATTCACCTGCAGGTTGGCTGAATCATACGACGTACTGGTTAAAATAGAATCAGACAGGTCTTTGGCTGCAAATGCCGCCGCAAACTGGTTGGCCTGGCCATTGTCGGAGGCATGGAACAAATAGGATTGTCCGCGACCCAGCTTTATGTAACCTTTGTTGTATTCGTTCTTATAGAAGTTATACTGTTGTTTAACGGGATAATTATAAACGATGTTTTCTTCAGGAATATAACCCGGCGCCTCGCTGGTGGTGAATTTCACCTGTTTTATTTCTGCATCTATTTTTCCATCGTTGGTCTTCAACACTTCCCAAACGCCACCGTTCTTTTTCTCCCAATGCAATTTTACGCTGAACACCAGGTTGGCCTGTGAGGGCAGTACTTCAGGCGTAGTTAATACCGCATTCGTGTTATCAGGGTTCCAGGTAAGCGTACCGGGCACTTCCTTATTACCATTGAATACTTTTATTTCGTCTGCTTCAATGCGGTAAGAAGCCATCTCGTTATAATCGTTCATCATCTGGATCTCCTTGTTCAATCCCATGTTGAAAGTAACCTGCGGAGTAGCAAAAACCGATATCGCCCCCGCGCCATCATCGGGCTTCATATCTGAGATCACTTCTATATCGCCCAATTCACTGCCAGGCCCAACGATCTCACATTCCTGCCCAATGGTAAAGCCAAAATTGAATTTTCCTTTTATCAATCCGCACAGTACGCTGTAGCTGCCTGCCAGTGTGCCCTTGAACCAACTGGGTTTGGGCAGTTTGGCCTGCAATACGGCCGCTGCCGCCAGGTCAAGGAACTTGATCTGCTTTTTACATTTCTTCCAGCATACGCCCACACTTCCCTGCAGGTACGCATACGCCTGTCCGCTGGCATACCAGCCATTGATCCCAATGGGTTCGCTATTGCCTTTACAATAGGCATCCTTGTATTGGCGGATCATGATATCGGTACCCAGGCCGGCACTGAAATCGGCGAATACCGGCAGCGGGAACCCGCTCTTAAACGACCCGTCGGCATTTTTACCGGGCACGCCTACCGACACACCGAAATGGGCGCCAAAACCAATACCGCCACCGGTAGACAATGCACTTTCGTTCTTCATAAAATCAAGATCCATTCCCACTATCCGTTGCACCTGCGGTGGCAGGGGCGGAAAGGGATCTATTTTGGAGCCTATCATAAAATAGGTTTGTACCGTAGCCACCTGTAATACTTTTAGCCCCAGCATGGCGCTTGGCCGCCCTATATATACATACCATTCATTGGGATCAAAGTGCAACAGAATATCGCCTACTTTTCCCTGCGGACCAACCCCTTCAATAACTCCGTAAGCATTTATATAGGAAGTGAGCTGCGCATTAAAGCTCTTGTTATCATTGTCGAACAGCATATCCATATAGCAATACACAGGAACGGAGGTTTGCGGTCCATCCCCTGCGCCCACCGCTTTTCTTGGCCGGCCGCCCACATCGGCCAGCAGGTAGGCGCCACCGGTAAACTCAATTAGTTTTAACCCGCCGCCCTTACGAAAGGTGATCTGCAACACGGCATCTGCATTCATCAGTTTTTCCTGCGCCACTACCATGGTTAGGCCAGCCATCAGCGAAAGACCCGCCGTACTATCGGGCAGGTATTCCCCCTTCGACAATCCATCGTTAGCTACTACCTTCGCTGTATCCTGCGGCGCCGTGGAGGCCAGGGTTTTGTTCAACTGATCAAAATCAGGCGTCCAGTTTGTTTTTTTGATCATCTGGTAAGAAGCGCCGCCTATGATCCCATCCATATACAACGGACCAAACAAGGGAATAATGCCGGTGGGTACCCGTACATCTACATGCCAGTACCGGAAGCTGGGCATACTTCCGAAATATACATTGGCCGACACGCCCTTGGGCAAAATGCTTTCAACGGCCAAGGTGATATTGCCATGGAAACCGTTGCCGTAGGTGGGGTTGTTCTTATAAAACTCCAGCATACCGTTCAGGGTAAGCGCAGAGATCTTCAGGTTGTTGATCACGATCTTGTTCAACTCAACCCCATCAAATTCCCAACGCTGTTTGGTAACAACGCCTGTTTCCGGATTGGTAGAACCTGTGGTCATTTTCGCCAGCAGGGTAACCGTTGTTTCCACCGAAGGTGTTTTGTCATCAGAGTTCATCAGGTTCAACCCCACTGAAACCCCGATACCTATCTTTCCTTTGGTAATACCCAGTTTTATATCGCTGATGGAAATGGGAAAATTGGAAGAAGACAATTCTACATTGGCATCAAAAT
>CBIMFG010000290.1:0-5943 GCA_966243125.1 uncultured Niastella sp. | reverse complement strand
ATGGAGGTAAGTATACTAACCCTGTGCTATCTGGTAGGTTCGGTTACGTTTATTATAGGATTAAAAATGTTGTCGAACCCGGCTTCGGCCCGTAATGGCAACCTGCTGGCAGCGGCCGGCATGGGGATAGCCATTATTGGTACCATCTTTTTGTATGAAGAAGAAGGTAAAAAGCTGGGCAATTATCCCTGGATCTTTGGGGGCATTCTTATTGGCGGTATTATTGGTACCCTCAGCGCAAAGAAAGTAAAGATGACGGCCATGCCCGAAATGGTGAGTATGTTCAATGGGATGGGCGGCGCCTGTGCAGCCCTTATTTCAGCCGTAGAGTTCGATCATATTTATCAAACTTATAAAGCAATGGATTCGGCCTGGCTAAGCGATTTTGTGCAGGCCGGTCATTATTTAACCATCATTGCCGGCGCTATCATCGGCAGCGTATCCTTTGCCGGTAGTATGATTGCCTGGGGTAAGCTAAGCGGTAAAATAAAGGACAGATCATTCCGCGGTCAGCACCTGGTGAACCTGTTGGTGTTATTGCTGGTGTTGGTAGCAGCAGTGTTCACGTATCAATACAATGTAGGTTCAGCCCATTTGCTTTTTTATGTAACCGTTGGGTTGGCGCTGGTATATGGGGTGTTGTTTGTAATGCCCATTGGCGGGGCCGATATGCCGGTGGTTATTTCTTTATTGAACTCGTTTACCGGCGTTGCAGCAGCCTGTGGCGGCTTTTTATACAACAACAAAGTAATGTTAACGGGTGGTATACTGGTAGGCGCTGCCGGTACCCTGCTTACCATTTTGATGTGTAAAGCCATGAACCGCTCCCTGAAGAATGTATTGATAGGCTCATTTGGCGGCAGTACCGCTACCGGTGCAACAGGCGCCAAAAAAGATCAGGGTGCCTACAAAGAGATCACGTTAAGCGATACGGCAGTAGTAATGAGCTATGCCAATAAAGTATTGATCGTACCCGGGTACGGACTGGCCGTTGCGCAGGCGCAGCATGCCTGTCATGAACTGGAAAAATTACTCGAAAGCAAGGGCGTAGAAGTAAAATACGCCATTCACCCTGTTGCCGGCCGTATGCCGGGCCATATGAATGTGCTGCTGGCCGAAGCTGATGTTAGTTATGACAAACTGATGGAAATGGAACAGGCCAACGACGAGTTCCCCACCACTGATGTAGTGCTGATCCTGGGGGCGAACGACGTGGTGAACCCGGCTGCCAAAACTGACCCTTCTTCCCCCATATATGGGATGCCTATTCTGGATGTGGAACTGGCCAAGAACGTGATCGTAAACAAACGCAGTATGAAACCCGGTTATGCCGGCATTGAGAACGATCTTTTCTTTCAACCTAAAACCTCCATGCTTTTTGGCGATGCCAAAAAAGTATTGCAGGACCTCATCGGGGAAATCAAGAATTTATAACACTAAACGTCCCGGATACGCCGTTATAAGGGCTGCATAATGGCGAAAATGTCGTTTTTGTACATACAAAAGCCGTTCAGGCGTTTGTAAAAGAATGAGTTATGTGCGTTGTGTACACGAAAAATCTCCATTATCTTAGCCGCAAATAATTGTCAATCGTACCTATATGATCACAAAAAGTGCTTTCCTCGCTGCTGTTGTTTTATTTGTTACCTGTCAAGTCAGCAAAGCCCAGGATAATTCATTCCAGAAAGTAGATGATTCTGCTGTGTCGAAGCCCAAAAGCCAACTTACCTACGAGTATCAGTACATGAACGACGACCATTCGGAAGGTGTTGAAAAATCGTTCCTTTTCGGAAAACTGAAGACCGAGATCTATTTTAAAGAAAAAGGCAAATTTCAGGCGGCCAAATCATACGATACAAAAACAGGCCGTTTGATAAAAACGGATACCATTATGAACTTTAATAAGCTGGTAGGCACTACCACTACTTATTATGCCAATGGTAAACCCAAAGAAATGGAACACCGCGATGACAGCAGCTCTGTGGATTGGTACAGCGCCTTTTTTGAAGGTGGTGGCAGAAGGATCATCATCCATTACAAAGACGGCAAAAGAAATGGTAATACGACAGAATATAACCCCAATGGCACTGTGAAAGAAACCGGGAACTACACAAACGACAAACGCGAAGGCACCTTCAAATTTTATGACGTGCGTGGCCAGTTGCTGACCTCCAGAAAATTCAAGGCCGATAAGGTAGTTAAATAAAGCTTTAAGCCACAAGCTGCAAGCAAATACAGGCTGAAAGCCTACAGGTTAAAGATTAAGGCAAAAACCCACTTTGGAAACCAGGGTGGGTTTTGCTTTTGTATTAACTGGTTAACTGGTTAACCCGTTAACTGATCAACTGGCCTTTATTTCCTAAATTCGCGGGGTGCAACTTCCTCAACAACTTCTTGAATCATTAACCGGTATCGCAGGCTTCGATAAAGAGGCGTTTATACAGGTGCATGAAAGCGGCGAACAGGTTACCTCGGTAAGGGTGAACAAAGCCAAGGCGTCAATGGTGAATGGTGAATGGTCAAGCGGCCAGATTCCCTTTAAAATTGGTCATCTTGATATTCCTTCAGCCAATAAAATACCCTGGTCGTCCCAGGGCTATTATTTACCAGAGCGGCCGGCTTTTATTTTCGATCCATTAATACATGCGGGCGCGTACTATGTACAGGAGGCATCGAGTATGTTTCTGGAACAGGCGCTTACCCAAACAACTGATGTAAGCCAGCCATTGCGTGTACTGGACCTGTGTGCCGCGCCAGGTGGTAAATCAACCCTGTTGCAATCGCTTATAAGCGCCGATAGTTTACTGGTGAGCAATGAGGTCATCAAATCAAGAGCGGCCATCCTCGAAGAAAACAGCATTAAATGGGGGGGCGCCAATGTGATTGTCACCAATGCCGACCCCACCCACTTTGAACGGCTGGAAAACTTTTTTGATGTTATCGTGATAGATGCGCCCTGTTCGGGTTCCGGCCTGTTCAGGCGCGAACGGGAAGCCATTGGGGAGTGGAGCGAGCAGAATGTAGACCTGTGTTATCAACGCCAGCAACGCATTCTGGCAGCCATTTTACCAGCCCTGAAGGAGGGCGGCGTACTGATCTATTCTACCTGTTCCTATTCAAAAGAGGAAGACGAAAACATTGCCGACTGGCTCATGGATACGTTCAGCGTCGATAGTTTACCGTTGGCAATAGATACTGCATGGGGCATTGTTGAAACGCAATCAAATAAACACCAGGCTTACGGATACCGGTTCTTCCCCAATAAAATAAAAGGAGAAGGTTTTTTTATCAGTTGTTTTCGAAAACAGGATGGCGGCAGCAGTAATTTGAAGCCGCCCAAAAAATCATTGCTGCAAAAAGCTTCTAAAACTGAAACCGGTATTATTCAGCCCTGGCTGCAAGCAGGCGCGCCTGTACAGCTGTGGAAGCAAAAAGAAGAGTTGCTGGCTTTTCCGCAACAACTGGAAAAAGAACTGCTTACCATCGTAGATAATGTGTATGTTAGAAGAGCTGGCATAGCAATTGGTAAGATAGCCGGCAATGATCTGGTGCCCGATCATGCGCTGGCGCTAAGCACCATCATTAACCCGGCAATTGTTGCAGTATCGTTAAAAAAGGAAGACGCCCTGCAATATTTGCGGCGGGAGGAAATAAGCCTGTCTGTGGGCCATAAAGGTTGGACTTTGGTACAATTTGAACAGTATAATGTGGGATGGATAAAGGTATTACCAAACCGGATCAATAATTATTATCCACAAAACTGGCGTATATTGAAAAGGTCTGCCGATAGTGCAAGCGAACTCGGTTAATTTAAAAATTAATTCTACATCTTTGCAAACGTTACGAAATGCACAGCCTATGTTGAAGTTTAAAGGAGTATTAGTTATTGCGTTGTTGTCGTTTACCCAATTTGCCTGGTCGCAATCAGACATGACAGTGCAGGGCACTTCTCCTGATCTTTACCTGATGCATACGGTTCAACCCAAAGAAACCTGGTTTGCTATTGGGCGTATATACAATGCAGCACCCAAGGACATAGCCGCCTTAAGTGGTGTAACCATGGACAAGCTGGCTATTGGGCAGGAATTAAAAGTGCCGCTTACCGAACACAACTTTTCGCAGGATGGTAAAAAGAACGCCGATGAGGTGTTTGTACCGGTTTATCATATTGTGCAGGAGAAAGAATGGATGTACCGCATTAGCCAGCATGTTAATAAAATACCCATTGAGTCGCTGGAGAAATGGAATAGCGTTACCAATGATCAGTTACAGGCTGGCATGAAGCTGATAGTAGGCTACCTGAAGGTAAAAACGGCTTCTTCGCCACTGGCTGCCAATGGACTTAAAAAGTTGATAGTACCAGCTGCAACAACTGGTGGCGCCGCTACCAAACCGGCTACCGAAGGTACTGTAGTTAAAACTGAGAAACCGGCCGACACAAAACCTGCCGATACAAAAGCAACAGAAACCAAACCGGTTGAAGTACATAAAGAAGAGTTGAAGAAAGAAGAGCCTAAGAAAGAAGATACCAAAAGTTTAGGTACACCGCCAACTACTACCCCGGTAACACCCGTTAACGTTACAGAAGGCAGTTATTCCGGGTATAAAGGTGGTTATTTCAAAAATACCTACAGTGGTAGTGGAAAATCAACCGCAGGTAATGCCGGTATTTTCAGAAGTACCAGCGGCTGGAAAGATGGAAAATACTATGCCCTCATTAACAACGTACCCGTGGGCACTATAGTTAAGATCACTTATAGCTCTACCAATAAATCAGTTTTTGCCAAAGTACTGGGCCAAATGCCCGATATGCGCGAAAGTGTTGGGCTTACCCTTCGCCTCAGCGATGCCGCTGCTGCCGAATTAGGCGCAGAGATGGGTAAGTTTTATGTAGACGTGGCTTATTAAAGTTGACGAGTTGACCAGTTAACGTGTTAACAAGTTAACTGGTCAATTGGTTAACTCGTTAACTGAACCGATACCCTCTCAAAAACTCCTCAATAGTCATTCGCTTCTTTCCTTCCAACTGTAACTCGGTAACGTAAATGTACCCGTTGGTACCGGCGAACTTCAAATAGGTTTTATTATCTGTTTCGAATGTGCCAGGACTTTTAGGATTAATATGTAATTCCTTTTTTGCCTTGTATATTTTCAGCATTTTATCATTCAGATAAGTAAACGCAGCCGGGTAGGGGCTTAACCCTCTTATGAGGTTGTAGATAGCGATAACAGAATGGTTCCAGTCAATCTTACACGTTTCGGTGAAGATCTTGGGTGCGTGTTTGAATACAGGATTCCCGGTTTCCGGTTCCCGGTAACTGGTAACTGGTAACTGGTAACTGGTAACTTGCGGTTTTTCTATCAAGGTTCCGGTTGCTAAACCATTAACTGTTTGTACCAATAAATGCGCGCCTATCTCCTTCATTTTATCGTGCACTTCACCCGCTGTTTCATCTTCCCCAATAGGAAAACTGTCCTGCAATAAAATATTACCGGTATCAATTTCATGTTGCAGTTTAAAGGTAGTAACCCCGGTTTCTTTCTCCCCATTAATAACGGCCCAGTTAATAGGCGCTGCGCCGCGGTATTGAGGCAACAGCGAGCCATGCAGGTTTATAGTGCCCATGGGCGGCATATTCCAAACCACCTCGGGCAACATACGAAATGCTACTACAATTTGCAGATCGGCCTTCAGTTGCTGCAATTCAGCCAAAAATTCAGGGTCTTTCAATTTAACCGGTTGCAGAACGGGCAGCTGTTTTTCAACAGCATATTTCTTTACAGCGCTTTCGGTTAATTTCATTCCCCGGCCGGCAGGTTTATCGGTTGCAGTTATTACTCCTACAATTTTAAATCCTGCTTCAATTAAGGCATTTAAAGATGCAACTGCAAACTCCGGCGTACCCATAAATACTATTCGCAATTTCGGTCGGTCTACCAAAG
>CBIMFG010000289.1:0-5945 GCA_966243125.1 uncultured Niastella sp. | reverse complement strand
CTGTAAGTCTCCATCTGTAAGTACTTCATTATTGCTCATGGTTACCGACCCTTTACGGCAATGCGCGGCACAGGTGGCGCAACGACCGGTATTGCAACTATAGGGAAGGTCAATGCCCTGTTTTTGTGCAGCCTGTAAAATGGTATCGGGCCAGGCGGTTGTAAATTGATGGGTTTTATTGGCGTAATGAACCACTACCTGGTAGGCAGTGGAAGGCATGGTAAACGCAGGTTTGCGAATGGTTTCAATTACAAAATGTTCTTTCCGCAATTGCTCTTCACTAAAATCCATTACCCGCAAAGTGAATTGCACCATGCGCATAAACGGCTCCGGCCCGCAGGTGTAGAATAAAGTGGGGGAGGAGATCCTGAGCGTAGTCGAAGGATGGCTCAAATCCCTGAGCGCAGTCGAAGCGATATTAGCTAACACCAATTGTTCCAGCAACCAGTTATTCAACCTGGCGGGCTTAGTATCATGGTCAATAGGATTACTAAGCAGATCAATACGGTTGAACCGTTGTGGATACTGCATGGCCAGTTGTTGCAGCGGTTGCTGGTAAATGATATTCCGTTCGTCGTGGTTTTGATACAACAGGGTAATATGGCTCTCCGGTTCGTTATACAACACTTTTTTTATAAGGGCCAGCATGGGTACAATGCCACTGCCGGCAGCAATAAACCAGATCTGCCGTTTTTGTGCGGGATCAGTTTCTATTATAAAGCGGCCTGCCGGTGGCAAACTGTTTACCAGGGTGCCCGGTTGCCAGGTGCGCAGAATGTGGCGCGAAATTTCGCCATTCTCTTTCTTTTTTACTGTAATGGCTATGTGCTTATCTATGCCCTGGGTAGTACCAATAGAGTAGGAGCGGCGTATTTCATGCCCATGGTGGCTAAACAAAAAAGTAAGGGATTGACCTGCCTCCCAGGTAACCGGTTTTTGATTTGCCTCTTCCAGTACATACGTTTTGGCATCAGGCGTTTCGGGAATCACCTGAATCACTTTCCACTGCAATATTTCCATTAGTTACAGGTTGTTGAGATTGACCACTATCCGGCCCATGATTTTCCCCTGCAAAATACTATCGATATAGGTAGTATTCAACTCATCTAATGTAACTTCTTTGGCAATGGCAGATAATTTATCTTTTATGTTCCACTCGGTATTTAGTTTTTCCCAAATAATAAGTCGAACCGCCATAGGCGTTTCTGCAGAACCAATACCCAGTAAATTAACGCCGTTTAAAATGAATGGATATACAGTTGTATCGAGTTTAGGCGAGGCTACCAGTCCGGTGCTTACCACGCAGCCTTCCAGTTGGCAGGCCTTTAATAAAGTAGTCAGGGTATCGCCGCCAACGGTATCAATAGCGCCGGCCCATTTAGGTTTTAAGAGCGCTTTACTGGAGAAATCGGTAACAAAGGATCTGTCCTCTACCCGGGCCGCACCCAGGTGTTGTAAATATTCCAGGGCGTTTGATTTACCACTTACGGCAATTACTTCGTACCCGGCTTTGGCTAAAATAGAAACTGCCATACTGCCCACACCACCGGTGGCGCCGGTAACAACAATGGGCCCCATGGCCGGGTTCATTTTCATCAATTCCATTTTATACAACGCACTGGCTGCAGTAAAACCAGCTGTGCCAATGGTCATACAATCTCTTAAGGAAAGGTTTTCCGGCCGTTTAACCACCCAGCTAGCCGGTACCCGAATAAACTGACCATACCCGCCACAGGTGTTCATGCCCAGGTCGTTGCCCGTTACCACCACTTCGTCGCCTACGGCGAATTGTTCGTTGCGGCTTATCTCAACTATACCGGCCGCATCAATACCGGGGGTATGCGGATATTTTTTTGTAATGCCTTTATTGCCCGTTGCCGAAAGCGCATCTTTATAGTTCAGGGAAGAATATTGCACCCTGATCACGATCTCACCCGCCGGCAGATCATCGATCAGCCGTTCAACTATTGTCCGTTCAAAAGTTCCTGTTTCGGTTTCTGTTATCCAAAGCGCTTTAAATGGCATACGTAGGTTCGTTTGTGGTTTTGTTTATATTTTGGGGCATTGGTGAATAATGAGCAGGGCTGAAAGCTGTAAGGTAAAAGCTATAAGCAAATACAGCTTTAGGCTTTAACCTTTTGCCTTTAACCTTTCTTCATACAATGCATAATTCTCGTCATCAAAACATACAAAATATATTTCTTGAGGGTTGTTATTGTTTTCAATAAACTGTTGTACGGTGTTGATGGCAATGGTAGCTGCTTCGGGTTTGGGAAAACGGTAAATACCGGTACTGATATTGGGAAACGCAATGGTGGTTACCCCGTTTTCAACTGCCAGTCGTAACGAATTCCGGTAACAATTGGCCAGCAGGTTGGGCTCGCCGTTATGACCGCCATTCCAAACCGGACCTACTGTATGTATTACATATTTTGCTGGTAAACGGCCTGCCGTGGTGATCACTGCCTCGCCGGTATCACAGCCACCTTGTTTCGCCCGAATGGCCCGGCATTCTTCCAGTATGGCTGGCCCGCCTGCCCGGTGAATAGCGCCATCAACACCGCCGCCACCCAGCAGGGAGGAATTGGCTGCGTTTACTATAGCGTCCACTTCTGTTTTAGTTATATCTCCCTGTATAACTGTAATCATATTGCTGATTTAGTGATTTAGGATTTTGCGATTGCTGAAATTAGTAGTTCACTTGAAATTGTATAAATCCCAAAATCCCCAAATCTCAAAATCCCGAAATAAAAGCCTCTGTAATCTCAAAATTCAATTCTTATGCCCGAGCTGCATTTAAAACAAAGTCTGTACCCCATGTGCTATTTTGTTTTCCAGCTGTAACAGCCATTTTTTGCGGGGTAATCCGCCGGCATACCCCACCAGTTGGTTGTTGGAACCAATAACCCGGTGGCAGGGCACTATGATGGCCACATTGTTTTGACCATTGGCAGCAGCTGCGGCCCTTATCACTTTAGGATCGCCCAACCGGTGCGCCATCTCCAGGTAACTGATGGTTTTTCCATAGGGAATATTCATCAGTTCGGCCCACACTTTTTGCTGAAAAGGTGTGCCTTTTTGAGAAATGGGTAATTCAAAAAAACGGCGATGTCCATGAAAATATTCTATCAATTGTTCAACCGCCTGTATGGCCATTGGCGGCAGGTTGTTGTTATCGGTGGCAGGTGTTATTTCATCGGGCTTATCAATAAACAACACTTCACTAATATAGTGTTCCGTGCCCGCTATGTGCAACAAACCAACGGGGCTTTGGTAGTATGTAAGGAACGTACTTATATGAACAATTTATTAAATGATCAACCAATTTTCCAGCCGTTTTCAACGGGGCGATCAGGTGTTAGTAAAACTACCTCTTTTTTATCAGTGTAAATGCCCAGCACCAGGCATTCGCTGAAAAAATTAGCGATCTGCTTGGGTGGAAAGTTTACAATAGCGATCACCTGTTTGCCAAGAAGTTCTTCTTTGTCGTATAAATGCGTTATTTGTGCCGATGATCTTTTAAGACCCAACTCCCCGAAATTGATGGTAATTTGCCAGGCCGGATTTTTGGCTTTGGGAAAATCATTAACTTCCATGATAGTTCCAGCCCGGATATCTATTTTTGCGAAGTCATCCCAGGAGATAGTACTCATAAGCTCTTAATTTTTTCAAAAATAAATCACAATTAAATGAAACGTACAGCTACTGCCGTTTGGAACGGCTCAGGAAAAGATGGATCTGGAAATTTAACTACGCAAAGCACTACATTAAACAAAACGCAGTATTCGTACAAATCAAGATTTGAGGAAGGGGTAGGAACCAATCCCGAAGAACTGATCGCAGCTGCGCATTCAGGTTGTTTTGCCATGAAATTGAGCTTCGTGTTAGGTGGTGCTGGTTTCACACCCGATTCACTGGAGGTAACCTCCACAGTTAGCCTGGAAGATGGTACCATCACCAAATCGCACCTGGTATTGAAAGCCAGCATTCCTGGCATCAGCGCAGAAAAATTCAAAGAGTGTGCTGATGATGCTAAAGCTAACTGCCCTGTGAGTAAAGTATTAAATTGCGAAATCACATTGGACGCTTCTTTAGTTTAATATCGCGAATGGTCAATGGTGAATGGTGAATAGGCTCCCGCAATTTTGAATTTGCTATTAAATTCGAAGATTTTGTATTCGCGAGTTATTCACCATTCACCATTGACTTAACGATCTTCATCCTAACAACTTGCAGCCATATGCCCTCAAACACTCGTAAAACGAGCCGCCGCAGCTTCCTGCGCAACACCTCCCTTGCTGCCGGCAGTTTCTTCATAGTGCCACGCCATGTATTGGGCCGTGGTTATATTGCTCCCAGCGACAAACTCAATATTGCCGGCATTGGCGCCGGTGGTAAAGCGGAAGTGAACTTACCCTTTGCTTATAACAATGGCGCCGAGAACATAGTAGCCCTGTGCGACGTTGACGACCGCATGGCCGTAAACGCCCGCAAAAGATGGCCTAATGCGCCCTACTACCGCGATTACCGCGAAATGCTGGAGAAAGAGAATAAGAACATCGACGCGGTAATTGTTACCACGCCCGATCATATGCATGCCGTACAGGCTATGGCTACCATGCAGCTGGGCAAACACGTATATGTAGAAAAACCGTTGACCCACGATATTTACGAAGCCCGCATGCTCACCCAGGCGGCGCAGCAATACAAAGTAGTTACCCAAATGGGCAACCAGGGCAGCAGCGGCGATGATACCCGCAATGTAGAAACCTGGATCCAGGCCGGCGTAATTGGTAAAGTGCACACCGTACATGTTTGGACGAACCGCCCCGTGTGGCCCCAAGGCATACCTACGCCCACCGGTAGCTTCGAAGTTCCTAAAGAAGTAGATTGGAAACTTTGGCTGGGCACTGCTCCACACCGCGATTTTAACCCGGCTTATTTGCCAGCTACCTGGCGCGGCTGGGTTGATTTTGGTTCCGGCTCATTGGGCGATATGGGTTGCCATTTTATTGATGTGCCTTTCCGGGCGCTGAAATTAGGTTATCCCGTATCGGTAGAGTGCAGCGTAGGCTCGGTTTACACCGGCTTTTTTAAAGAAGTGTTCTATACAGATAGCTATCCACCTTCCTCCAAAATACATCTTCAGTTTCCGCAACGGGAAACTATGCCACCGGTTGAAATGATCTGGTACGATGGCGGCATCAAGCCCGGTCGCCCCGCCGAATTATTGCCCGAGGAACCATTTGCCGAGTTGGATGGCGGCATCTTGTTTGAAGGTACCAAGGGCAAGCTGATGGCTGGTTTGTTTGGCCGCAATCCCACCTTGTTGCCTACCGCCAAAATGAAAGACGCCAAACTGCCCAAATCAAAATTTCCCTTTGTTGAAAAAGGCCCCGATGGCCACCAAACCCAATGGGTGCAGGCCTGCAAAAAAGGTTATGGCGCCTATACCAGCTCCTCCTTCGATGTAGCCGGTCCCTTAACCGAAACCGTTTTAATGGGCAACCTGGCTATCAGAAGTTATAATCTCAAAGAAGGCAACAACTTCCCCGGTCGTAAAAAACTGTTATGGGATGGAGCTAATATGCGCATCACCAATTTTGAAGCGGCTAATTTGTTTGTGAAGCGGGATTATAAAAATGGGTTTAAATTGTAAGTTCAAAGTTCCGAGTTCCGAGTTCCGAGTTTCGAGTTCCAAGTTCTGAGTTTCGAGTTCCGAGTTTCGAGTTCCGAGTTTTTGTTCTTAGTTCTTAGTTCTGAGTTCTGAGTTCTTTGTTCTGCGTTCAAAGTCCTGAGCGCCCTGAGCGAAGTCGAAGGGTCGAAGGGCATGCCCAAAGACCGGGCGGAGTCGAGGTCTTGGCTTCCTTTATCAACTTTATCAACTTTATCAACGCTATCAACCCTATCAACCTGCCCCTGTATTCCCTGATCAACTGGTTAAC
>CBIMFG010000288.1:0-5951 GCA_966243125.1 uncultured Niastella sp. | reverse complement strand
GAATTTTATTTACTGGTTGGGAAAGCCGGCTATCATTAAAGAGAAAGAGATAGAGACCATTAAAAAGTTCCTGAACGATCATCACGATGTGGAAGTTCGTCCGGTTGAAATTGAAGCGGGAAAGAAGGTGGTGGTGAAAAGCGGCATACTTATGGGTAAAGAAGGAACGATTAAAAAGGTATTGCATAAGAAGGTAGAAGTGATTATTGAAAGCATCGGGTTTATTCTCACTGCATATATCGATAAATCAAAAATTGCATTGCTCAATAAATGAACAAACTCCGGTTTGCTATTATAGGGTGTGGACGAATTGCCCAAAGGCATGCGGCGCATATCAGGTGCAGAGGAATATTAGCAGCAGTTTGCGATGAAGTAAAAGAGAAGGCAGATGAACTGGCAAAGGAATACAATGCCACTGCTTATTACAGTATAGAGGAGTTGCTTGCAACAGAAACCGGTTTAGATGTTGTATCGGTTTGTACGCCTAATGGGTTGCATGCCGAACACAGCATAAAAGCATTACAGGCAGGGTTTCATGTGTTGTGTGAAAAGCCGATGGCATTGACCGTTGATGATTGCGGGAATATGATAGCAGCTTCCGATAAAGCAGGAAAGCGTTTATTCATCATAAAACAGAACCGGTACAACCCACCGGTAGCGGCTGTTAAAAAGGCCCTTGATGAAGAGCGGCTTGGAAAGATCTATAGCATTCAGCTTAATTGTTTTTGGAACCGGGGAGCTGATTATTATGCCAACTCCTGGAAGGGAACGAAAAAGCTGGATGGCGGTACCTTGTTTACACAGTTCAGTCATTTTATAGATCTTTTATTGTGGATGATTGGTGATGTAAGGCAGGTGCAATCAATGATGGCTAATTATGAACACCAGGGCATTATTGAATTTGAAGATACAGGTGTGGTAACGTTACAATTTGTAAATGGCGCTATTGGTACCATCAATTATACAGTGAACAGTCATGCTAAAAATATGGAAGGTTCGCTGACCATCTTTGGAGAAAAAGGAACGGTGAAGATAGGTGGTCAATATTTGAATGAGTTGGAGTACCAGAACATTAAAGATTATTCCATAGGCAATTTACCCGCCGGTAACATTGCCAATGAATATGGCAATTACGTGGGGTCAATGAGTAATCACGATAAGGTGTACGATAATCTTATAGAGGTATTGCTGCACAATGGCACCATGACAACGAGCGCCTGGGATGGATTGAAAACGGTTTCTGCTATAGAGAAAATTTATAGTTCCGCAACGCATATATGAACCAACCAATTTTATTATCAGCTCAAATACGCGACGTTTCTTTTGGAAGAGATGTAAAGGTGGTTCAACCGGTTAATTTGTATGATTGTAAGATTGGTGACGATTGTTTTATAGGTCCTTTTGTTGAAATACAAAGTAATGTGGTGGTGGGAGATCGTACCCGGGTACAGTCGCATAGTTTTATTTGTGATGGGGTAACAATTGGTGAAGATTGTTTTATAGGACATGGTGTAATGTTTACAAATGATTTATTTAAAAGTGGCGGTCCATCGGGCGACAAAAATGCCTGGAAGGATACTGTCATTGGAAATAAAGTTTCAATAGGTTCTAATGTGACCTTGTTACCGGTATCGGTGTGTGATGGTGTGGTGATTGGGGCAGGGGCGGTGGTTACAAAGGATATAAAAGAAAAAGGTATTTACGCTGGTAATCCGGCTAAGCTAATCCGGTTGATTTAAGTTTATATTAATCATTAATACTCTATCAATATGTTGCAAACGCCCGTATCCCGCTTTATACAGGCATGTATTTTTGTAGTAGTTGTAATGTTTATGGGCTCTTGTACCAGTCCTAAAAAGGCAAGGCAAGAATTGAAATACCTTGATGGTAATCTAAATATTCCGGAAAATTTACAGGTAGTGCCAAAAGAAGCCGTTATTCAAAAAGGCGATCTGCTTAGCATTTATGTATATAGTGATAACCCGGAAGCAACTGACATGTTCAACCAACAAATTACAAAAACAGGTAGCAGTGTTCCCGGCTATTTAGTAAATGCGCAGGGTAACATTCGTTTTCAAACTTTGGGAGAATTGCATGTGGAAGGGTTAACCAAGAATCAGCTAATGGATACAATGGACCAGAAGTTAAAAACTTATCTTACGAATCCATACACCGATATCCGCTTTCTGAATTTTAAAGTAAATGTGTTGGGTGAAGTGACCAAGCCCGGGCCATATTCAATTCCTGAAGAAAAGGTCACGATTCTTGAACTAATCGGTTTGGCAGGTGATCTTACAATATTTGGAAGAAGGGATAGCGTTTTAGTAATAAGAGAAAAAGACGGTAAGCGGGAATTTGGTCATATTAATTTAAAAGACCCCAAAGTATTTCAGTCACCTTATTTTAACCTGCAGCAAAACGACGTGGTTTTGGTTATGGCAAATAAAAGAAGGCCAACAGGAAGCGAACAGGAGTTGTCCCGAAATCTTACGATATTGTCTGCAGTCGCCAGCATTGTATCAATTGCTGCGCTATTGTATAATGTCTTTAAATAGAGGCGAAATGACCTGTATATAGTATCACCAACAATGCAATTTTATACTCTTATCAAACAGTTGAAATGAATACTCAGGAAAGCAAAAGTATCAAAATATCGGTGAAGGATTTTATGATGCGCTATGTGCGATACCTGCCACTGTTTGCTTTTTCAGTAAGCTTGGCACTGATAATTGCATATGCCTATTTGCGTTATACTACTCCTTTATATAGTGCCCGTGCTACTATGCTTATTAAAACCAACCAGTCATCTGCGGGCTTAGGAAAGGAGTTTGATGAGGTTTACTTTACTGGAGGACGTGGTAACGTAACCAATGAAATAGAGATATTAAAGTCTTTGACGCTTGCTAAAAGAGTAGCGGCTTCATTAGGGTTACAAAAAAAATACTATGTAAAGGGAAATATAAAAACCACATTAAACTATCCGGTTGGGCCAGTTTCATTGGATATTGTGAAATTGACCGATAGTACGAAACCAATAGGTTTTGAGATTAACATTGTTAATGATAACGAGTTTGCTTTTGTAAATGCCCCTACGGTAAAATATCGGTTTGGCCAGTTGTTCGAACATGCTGGGGGAAAATTTGTAATTGTAAAAAATGCTGCCCTGTTTAATAATTTACAGTACAAGGAACATATTCTTACCTGGGAGCCGCTGGAAAGTGCGGCTTTTAATGTAATGGGCGGGTTAGGTGTTAATGCAGTTAAAGACCAATCGAATATTTTAGCGGTAACATATTTGGGAACACATTCACAGTTGGGTAAAGACATTTTAAACCAGCTGATGGAAGAATACAGTAAGCAGAATATTGAAGATAAGAATCAAACTGCGGCTCGTACTGTTTCTTTTGTAAATGAACGTTTGAATTTAATTACCAGGGAATTAGGCGATGTTGAAAAAGATCTACAAAAATACAAACAACAGCATGAAGTAGTAAACCTTCCAGTCCAGTCGCAGCTGTATTTAAATAATCAATCAGAGCTTGATAAGCAAATATCTCAGTTAGAAGTTCAAAAGCATATTATCGGGTACCTCCAGGAATATATGGGAAATGAACAAAATAATTACCAGGTAGTGCCAACCAGTTTGGGTATTGAAGATCTTACTCTGAATGGATTAATAGGTCAGTACAATGAGGTACAGTTAAAACGGGAAGCACAATTAAGAACTACTACGGCAAATAACCTTACCGTAAAGGGTATGGATGGCCAACTTGAAAAACTACGTAATAATATTCTTGAGAACCTGAATAATTTGAAAAGGACTTATGATTTACAAATTAGCTCATTAAGCCAAAAGAATCAACAATATAATTCAAGAATTAGCTCTGTACCAATTAAAGAAAAAGAGTTACTTGAGATTACAAGGCAGCAGGGAATAAAACAAAGCCTTTATTTATTTCTGTTACAGAAACGTGAAGAAACTGCCATTTCACTGGCTGCTACTGTTTCCAATTCGCAGGTGGTAGATGCGGCTATTGGCAGCGACATGCCTGTTTTGCCGAATCCCAAAAATATAAAAATGCTTGCGGTATTCTTGGGATTACTAATTCCATTAGCATTTATATATATCAGAGAATTATTAAACGATAAAATTGGTGGCCGGCCGGATATTACAAAGATCACAGATGCACCTATTTATGGAGAGATCGGTCATTCTCATAATAAAGAGACTTTACTGGTGCGAAAAAATAATCGGGATGTAATTACCGAGCAGTTTCGCATGATCCGATCCAATATACAATATATGGTAAGTAATACCAGCAACCCTGTAATATTGGTAACCAGTACATTTAGTGGAGAGGGAAAATCATTTATAAGTGTAAATACAGGTGCTGTTATAGCGTTAGCGGGTAAAAAAACGGTGGTACTTGAAATGGATATCCGGAAACCTAAAATTTCTAAAAACCTTGAACTTTCGCGGTCAAAGGGTATTAGTAATTTCCTCGTTGGCAATGTTCATGTTGAGTCACTGCCTCAGCCGGTGCCAGATGTAGAAAACCTTTATGTAATTTCTTGCGGGCCAATACCACCCAATCCATCAGAATTGCTTTTGAGTGAAAAGTTAGCTGATATGTTTAATTATGTAAAAAGCGCGTTTGATGTAGTGATCATAGATACAGCTCCTGTAGGGTTGGTGAGCGATGCATTTACATTAGGTAAGTATGCAGATAGCACTTTGTATATTGTAAGAATGGGGTATACATTGAAAAAGCAAATGAATTTTATTGATGAAATATATACCAACAATAAATTACCGCGAGTTGGTTTGTTGGTCAACGACATTAAAGCGTCGTCTCACTATTATAGCTATGGAAATTATGGGGGTTACGGATATGGGTATGGATATGGCTATGGCAATTCGAATGGTTATTACGATGAAAGCTCAAATGGGTCCGGCAAAATAAAAAAGTTTTTTAGGAAAATGCTAAAGTCTGTAAAGAGATAAATTGTATTTATTCATCAATATAAAGAAAAATTTAGCTAAGTAAATACCATGAGTGAAACACTTCCACATAAACAGGAGCAATGGGATGTTGTTATTGAACCCAAATCACATTTATTTCAACTTAACTTAAAGGAGATATGGCGTTATCGCGATCTATTACAGTTATTTGTAAGGCGCGATTTCGTGGCTCAGTATAAACAAACAGTTCTAGGCCCGATATGGCATATCATTCAACCGGTATTTACAACGTTGATATATCTGCTTATTTTTGGTCAAATAGCAAATATTCCTACTGATGGAATTGAACCGGCCATTTTATTTTATATGAGCGGAATTACAATTTGGAATTATTTCGCTTCGTGCCTTACCAATACCTCTGCTACCTTTACCGCCAATGCCGCAATATTTGGCAAAGTTTATTTTCCAAGAATGGTTTTGCCCCTCTCAATTGTTATATCAAACATTGTACGATTTGGAATACAATTTCTTTTGTTGCTGGTATTTATGATTGTTTACCATTTTAAGGGATATCCTATTCATTTAAGTTTTACCTGGTTATTCATTCCTGTGCTGATAGTAATGATGGCAGGTATAGGGCTTGGCCTCGGGATCATTATTTCCTCTCTTACTACCAAGTATCGCGATTTTGCGGTGTTACTCACTTTTGCAATACAGCTGGGAATGTATGCAACACCCATTGTATATCCATCGTCATATTTACGAAACACTCCATACAAATGGATAATCGAAATTAACCCCTTGAGTTCTATAGTCGAATGCTTCCGGTATTCACTTTTCGGTAAGGGAACATTTACTGCCGGAGACCTTGCCTATAGTGGGATTTTTATGCTGGTAGTACTATTTATCGGGACTATTATTTTTAACAAAGTAGAAAAATCCTTTATGGATACTGTTTAATTATAGCAGTTCGTTATAATATTATGCA
>CBIMFG010000287.1:0-5979 GCA_966243125.1 uncultured Niastella sp. | reverse complement strand
TAAAATTTTGCTATCAATATCGCAAATAATAATGGTGCACTATGTTTCGCGGGCTATAATAGAAAATTTCTTTAATTGTTCTTAGGTTTTCTTTTTAGCGGAAATGTCGCGTATAATGTTAATCATTTTTTGTTCCCCATTCAGGTCTTTGAAGCAAACCGAGGAAAACTCACTGGGGAAACGTTCGCCATTCTTTCTGATGCTTATTTGTTCTCCCTGTACAAAACCTTCTTTTGACCGTTGTTTCAGCAGTTCGAGGAATTCTTCTGTTTCCTCCACAACCGTACTACGTTTCATATTCCTGAATTCTTCTTCGGTATAGCCAAACATTTCGCAGGCAGCCTTATTTGCTTCCAATATAATACCTTCGGGTTTACCCAAAATGAATGCATACAAACTGCTGTTGGCAATGGCGCGGTATTTTGCCTGTGCCAGTTGCAGCATGAGTTCGGCCTGTTTATCCTGCGTTATATCCTGAAAAGTGCCAAACAGCTGTATTGTTCTGTTAAAGATCTGTTTAGGCCTGCCAATAGCGCGGATCCATTTTCCCGAATGGCATTTTGTACAATCCAGTTCTAAATTAAACGGCATTCCTTTTTCTACAGCCAGGTGCACGGCCTGTTTAAATTCCAGATAGGCTTCGTTACCCACGAAGCAAAGAATATCTTCCCAGGTAATGGTATTGTATTTAGGCGTATCCAGCAATTTATACAATCCTTCTGTGCATGATAACCGGTTGGTTTGCACATCGAGCTGCCAGCCGCCAATACCTGTTGCCAGTTCTGTTTCTTCCAACAGGTGTTTATAAATATTGGTTTCGGTAATATCAGTAATGGTAACCATCATATACCGGGTGTCATCCGGATCGGTCAATACGTTAAGTTTGCAATTAACGCGGAAGATGTGACCGTCTTTTCGTTGTATGGGAAATTCAATAACTGTTTGCCTGGGCTCATCAGCTGCCATAACAGCGTTAAACGTGTAATTGGTAAAGTCGCGCTGGATCTCAGGTACTATGGTTAAAAAATACTGCCCTAACAACTCATGGCGTTCATACCCGGTCATGCGGCAAAAGCTGTCGTTCATATCCACAAATAAGCCTTCGTTGTCGGCCACCAAAATACCTACATCCAGGGAATTGAAAATTGAATTAAACACTGGATTGTCTGCATTACCAACAGCAGGAAAATTTCCCCGTCGAGACTTGGATCGTACACGCATATCACAACCATTTTACCCAACCTCCGCCTTGCGGTGAAGCCAGTGTATATGTAACAAATTATGTAATTAAAAATTCATTAGGTACCAGCACTCAGGTATGCTTGTTCAGGATCAGGTTCACAATTTTTCGTTCTCTTGTGGAATACCGGATAAATAAGAGCCTATTCGATCAGTGCAGTTGGAGACACCTTAATTGGTGTTTAACTAATTTACAATAAAATATAATATCCAGGTAGAAATAATTGTGCCTGTTTAAGGGTTTTATCCAGCTCAAAATGGTTTAGCACACATTCTTAGCCCTTTACAAAAACGGTTGTGGCAAAAAATAACGGACAAGCCATCTTTAATGACTTGTCCGTTTTACGTTTATAGCAAACAAGGTTGCCTTGCTTACTTCTCTATGTCTTTAAACTTTGTTTTACCAAAATCATCGGCCAGCTGGTTTAACTGGGAAGCTGATAGGGTGTTTGCACCTTCATCAAATACAATGCGATATACAAAACGCACTGTTTCCCCTTTTTTCAATTGCAGGTTTTTGGCCGATTTACCATTGGTAAACACTTTTTCGCCAAGCGGATTGGCTGCAAACAAGCCATAGCCCCGGGCATGCCAGAAAGTGGGATAATTGATATTGCCGGGATGGTCGATCATGGCAATGGTAATGGAATCGTTCTTCATTTTGCCATACAGCTTACACCAAACCCCTCTTGTACTCCAGGCGCTGTCGCCTTCTTTGCCGGCACTGGTAATGTAGTTACCGGTTGCAATAGCATCGGTATTGGCTTTTACCACCGTGGCTATGCCTTTATTATCGGTAAACACCTGGTCTTTTTTACTGCTGATCTGTAATTCATGTGCTACCCGCAAACCCAGCATCCCATCTTTTGCATCTGTGAACAATACATCCATATCAGCTTTCAGCGTAGTGATGCGGTCAATGATGCGCTGGTTACCGGTACCGCTGAACTCATACTGCGTGGTTTCTTCCAGCAGGATGTTGTTCTTTGAATCGGTCCAGTTGGCATGATAGGACAGTACCCCTTTATTGCCGTCTTCTTTTTTAATTATGCGATCGGTTTTTATACTTCCGTACAGGGCCTTTCTTTCCTGGGGAATAGCGAAAGAGTTGTTCCAGAAATCGAGCCCGTTCACATTTTCAAAATTGAACCACAAACACAGGTGATGCGGGTGGTCTGTAGGATCACCCGGCATTGGGAAAATGGGATAACCGCGGGTTACCATGGCGCCATTGGCGGAGAAAATGGGATACAATACCGGCTTGGCAATTGTATCGGGATACATAAACCGGGTGAACAGTTTGCCGCCAATGAGCACGTTGATGGTAGTCTGATCCTTTTCAGGCACCAGTTTTACCATTTCTTTTTTCTGGGCAAAGGATACAGAACACATGCAGGAGCCAATTGCCCAAACGAAAAGTTTCTTCATACTGGGTTATAAAAATGGTTGTTACAAAAATACTTAATATTTAAACGGCTTGCCGTTTACCATTACTTCCTGTGTTTTTTCATCGAACGTTGCCTTTCCACCTGTTTGCACAGCTGCATTGGTCATAATGGTGGCTATGGAGTGATTGTAACCTGCTTCAACAGGCGCATTGGGCGTTTTACGACTGCGAACGCACTCCATCCAGTTACGTACATGGTTGCTGGTTAGCTTATCACCACCGGTGTTGGCGCTGGCCACTACCGCTTCGGTGTTCGACAGGCTAGCTTCAGGCAACAGGTTTGCCTGCATGCCCATTTCTTCAGCAAACTTCTTTGTTAAGCCGCCTTTTGGCGAAACGGTATTGGTGATGAGGTTCAGTTCACCGCCATTAGAGAAATATATTTCCGATGGACGTTCATCGCCATTGTGCATGCGGCTGCCAAACGTTACCTGAAAGCCGGTTGAAGGATCGTTTACGGGGCCATAATCCATTACAGCTGTAATAGTATCCCAATTCTTACGGCCATCCTTCCACATATAAATACCACCGTTAGCTACTACACTGCGTGGGTGGGGTATGCCGCTGAACCAGTTCACGGTATCTATCTGGTGACTCATCCACTGACCAGGCAAACCTGATGAATATGGCCAGAACAGGCGATACTCCAGGTACTTGCGCGGATTGAATGCTTCAAACGGACGGTTCATCAGGAAGCGTTTCCAATCGGTATCTTCTTCTTTTAATTCTTTTAATAATGCAGGACGGCGCCAGCGGCCGGGCTGGTTTACATTCCAGGTTAATTCAACCATGGTAATAGGGCCAAACTTACCCGATTTAATAAATTCATCTGCCGCATGGTAGTTAGATCCGCTACGGCGTTGTGAACCGATCTGAACTATTCTGTCGGTAGCTTTGATGGCTTTTAATGCAGCGCGGTTGTCTTCCATGGTTTCTGCAAACGGTTTCTCACAATACACATCGCAACCGGCTTTTACTGCTTCAATAGCGTGCAGGGCATGTTGAAAATCGGCAGTGCTGATGAATACAGCATCAACCAGTTTCTTGCTATATAATTCTTCGTTATTTCTACAGGCAACTATATCGTGGCCCATTTTATCTTTCCATTGGGCAGCGCCTTCTTCTCTTCTTTTTTTCCAGATATCAGAAACAGCTACTACATCAAAATTCAGTTCTTTGTAGTGGTTCATAAAACAAGGCATGTGCGAGCTGCGGTGTCGGTCTGAAAAACCTACAACCCCTACCCTTACCCTGTCATTGGCACCTATGATCCTTCTATAACTTTGTGCAGAAAAGCCGGCTTTGGCAACAAGTAAACCTGCCCCGGCCATAGTGGTTTGTTTGATAAACCCGCGACGAGAATTTTTCATATTCGGCAATTATTAAATTGGTTGGCCTTAAAATTAAGGAACGCAGCGACAATTTAAGCATTAAAAAACAACAGGAATATATTAATTACAAATTGGGTAGAATTGTTTAATGGACAGTTTTAGGAGGCGCTAAGATGCACATTTCCGTTTAATGGTTGCATAGCAAGTTTAAAGTATAAGGTTTAAAGTCATTCATTCGGAGTGATCGATAAATTGCAAACTTCCCGAATAAGCGAGGCCACCTTAAACCTTATACTTTAAACCTTAAACCTACTGAAACTGCAACGCAAAATACTCCAACGGTTCTGTACCATTATTCTTTAATGAATGCAGGGCGTTGGAGGCAAAAAATATCAGATCACCCTCGGCAACAGGTTGTGTGGCGTCGCCCAGTAAAACAATGCCGGTTCCTTTACGTACCAGTATAATTTCTTCCTGCGGGTGTTTGTGCGGACTATGGCTTAGCAGTCCTGCATTCAGTGTGGTTACATGCAGTTCCATTTTTTGAAACGCGGCCGTGAAGCGTTCAAACACTTCGCGTCTTTCACCTTTTTCATTTTGCTGCACCGACCAGTTTTCCCAGTCACCGGTAAATGTGCCGCCGGCCTGTTTGCCACGTTCAATATTGAGAGCTGTAGTTGGTTTGAACCGGAGTGAATAATAGGCCGTTAAAACTTTACTGGTTGATTCAAAAGTATGCTCATCGCCCGGCATGATCAATGCCACGCCACCGGGGCCAATAATTGTAGACTCACCTTTGTTGATCACTTTTAAATTTCCTTCTTTAACGATGATGAGTTCTTCTGAATCGAAGTGCGCCTGTGGAGCGTGCGGCTGTTTACCAGGATCCAGTTCTACTACCTTCATTTCCAGATTGGCTAAGGTAGCAGTAGGCCCATTGGCAATTTTCATGGAATAGCTGCTGGAGTCCTTTTGTACAATAAGGTCTTTCCAGGCAAACAGTTTTGAGGTTGTTAATGGTTGCGCTTGACTAAAAACGCAGGCTAAAACACTAATAGTCAAAAAGATAGACTTCATGTTGTAAATATAACAGCTCTTCGTTATAAGCTACGTTACCATAATTATAACGTATAGAGCCGGGTACGGATTGTGAATAATGGGCATTATCCAAGCAAAAAAAGGGCCACCCCTTATTACCAGGGGAATAAACTACCTATTGGGCGCCCGGCAAGTGAAAGTATATTCAAGGGTAGCAGGCAGTAAACGAGCTAGCTAAGGAGCCTGGGCGGTATACAACTCTATGCTACCGCTTTTTGACATGGTGGAACTGAGCAAAAAACTTTGTTCTTTTTTCCCATATATGATGCGAACATAAGCAGTATTGGGCGGAAAGGCGCCGAGGCTTTCGGCATAGATGACCAGACGGTTGGGATAACCGGGATACAAAGGTATTTTTATGATGTAAGGATTTTCTTTTAAACAGAGTTTGGGCACTATCAACTGCCCATTATAAAACACACTGATGGTATCGCCATCTACAATGCCATTATCCATAAAGCGTATTTCGGCAGAATCGGCGTTTACGACGTACCGGGTAGCCTGCGACACAGCGCGGCCGGCAAAATAATCGCGGCCAACTATGGAGTCCTTATATACTGGTTTTACAAAGGAGAAGCTGGTGCCCGCGGTTTTGGCAGTGAACTTGCGCGGCGTAGTATCAGGTTCGTACAAAAAACCGGGTTTATACACCAATGACCCGATGTTTTTGGAATAGCGGGCAACGATGTCGCAAAGCGTATCGCATTTTCTTTCGCCCTGCAATACCACACTATCTCCCCGCTTTTCGAAAGTGTACTTCATGCTATCGCACAAATTACAATGCTTGGCCCAGGTGTACTTACCGGGCGGATCTTTAAAATACAACACCTCCTTTAATTTGGTCATGATGTGGTGGTCGTAAAT
>CBIMFG010000286.1:0-5980 GCA_966243125.1 uncultured Niastella sp. | reverse complement strand
AGCTTTATAAAATCCCACGTTACGCAGGTGGATACCACCTTACATCACTTAAATCCCCCCTTAGGTAGCGGAAAATAATAAAGAGGATTAAGAATACTGAGAATTGATTAAAATCAAGGAGTTGCAATTGCCATTTGATTAATTTTTGATCTTTTCCCCTTTTTTTTCATATCACTTTAGTACAGTTCATTTACTGATTTGTTTTAATATAAACATGCTCCATTTTCACAACTATTTTATAAACGGAGCATTTCTCGCAAGGCCCGTAGGTAGCTTAAACATACTATAACACATCTTAATCTCTAACATTAAAGTATAAAAAAATGAGTGTAGATAAACTTAGTAATATCCTGGCCGTTATTGGAGAAAATGAATCTTTACGTGCTCAATTTGTTGAATGGTGTAAAAAAGTAGAAAATGAGCTAAGCTACAAAGGCAGCACAAGAGATGATTTAACCAGGTTTTTAGTAGATGCTGTTTATGCAAATGTACCATTGGAAAAAAAGAGCCTGGCTAACGGATTGACCTTTGAATTTATCCCAAATATTCATTCAAAAGTGGCCAGGGAATTTATAATGTCCACTCCCATAATCCCCGATTTTGTTTGGGAACCTCAAACAACAAAGCTTTTGCTATACTTATCTAAAAATGCAAAAAATGTTGTTATTGGTGGTGCTTACTTTGGTGATCAGGCTGTTTTGGTAGCTGATCTTATTAAACAAAATAATGGGCTGCTACATGCTTTTGATTTGAATGAAAGACAGATGCAGGTTTTAACCAAAAATGCAGCCCTTAACAAACTGAGCAATATTAAAGTAATCCATAAAGGATTATGGAACGATAGTAATACCTATCTTAATTTATCTGATGATGATGATTTTGCTTTTGCTTCAGTAGCTGATACAGATGGAAGGGCTGCTAATACGATAACAGTAGATGAATATGTGAAAGCGAATAAGGTCCCCGGCGTTGATTTGATTATGTTGGATATTGAAGGCTCGGAGTTTAACGTTTTGAAGGGTGCCATTGAACAACTTAAGCAACCAGCCGGTATCGCACCAAATATTGTATTTGAAGTTCACAGATCATATGTAGATTGGTCGAATGGATTGCATAATACAGAAATTGCTCAATTTCTAAAATCATTCGGATATACTTTATTTTCTTTACGCGATTTTCAGGCTAATTATGACTTAAAAGATAAAGTCATTGAGCTCATACAGCCTGAAGACACTTATTTGGAAGGTCCTCCTCATGGATTTAATATGTTGGCAATTAAGGATATTTCGTTAATTCAAAACGAACACTTTCGCATTGTTAAAAATGTGAGCCCTAAGTATCTTGTACATAAGGACCCGGCTTTACATCATCCTGTTGACGGATTAAAGTAATACGCGTATGCACACACCATTAGTCAGTGTTTGTGTTCCTACCTATAACAGGCCAAAGACGCTTGCAAGAACGCTAAACTGCTTGCTGAATCAAACGTATAAGAATCTTGAAATTATAATCTCTGATAATTGTTCAACAAATGAAGAAGTAGAAAGGGTAATAAATAAATACTTAACTGACACACGCATTAATTACATCCGTCAGCCGGTTAATAAAGGAGCAATCTTTAATTTCAATTATGTTATAGAACGGGCGAAAGGTGATTATTTCATGCGACTGGCAGATGATGATTGGTTAGATGAAAACTACATTGAGAGTTGTTTGACTTTTTTATTGAATAATTCAGGATATTCTGCTGCTTATGGCCGTGCTAAAATTCATTCTCCCGATGAAAAGTTTATTCGTTTTGACGCTGAGATAGATATTACAGATGAACTGCCAGGTGATAGAGCGGCTCATTTTTTTCGGAAGATTGAAAACAATGGACTGTTTTATGGCTTGTTTAAAAGGGAGTACATTTCTGAAATGTTATTTCAAAACGAATTGGCCATTGATTGGCTTGTTGTGGGAAGAATAGCATTTTTGGGTAAATATAAAATGATAGAAGGTACGCATTGCTACATTTCCGCGGGAGGAGCATCACAATCTACAGATCATCTTACTCAAAGTTTCAATATGCCTCCCTTCACCAGAGCTTTTCCTTTTTTAAAAGTGGGGCTGAATATTATTTCAGATATAATGTGGCACTCCAGGGTATATAAAACCATGAATATCCTTAACAGAGGTAAGCTGGGGCTAAAATGTGCCTTAATAATTTACAAGCGCTTTAATTTGAGATCTGAATTAAGAACTGGTGTAAAAAAATATATAAAATTAAAGCTTCAAAAAAAGCAGGGGCCGGGTAATGGAACTGTGAATAATTATGTTTCGAACTATGAACCAAAAACTAAAAAAACTGCTTAATCCAGTTTTTTTAGTTTTTATTGGTGCTTCCTTCAATCTTGCTTTACCCTCCCATTGAAACTGTTTGATCTCTCTTTGTAAAATTGTCTGTGATGTTATCCCCTATACCGTACTGTGATACTTTTGTTATATTGCTGCACCCACTTTGTGATCACATGTTTGTTTTTTAGCATCAATTAATAATACAAACATGAGAACTAACATTGCAAAATCCGTAATGTCTTTTTTTACAATTGCGTTGCTGGCATCATGCAGCAAAGACCATAATGATTCGAATGCAGCCAAAGATCCCAATAAAGCTGAAGTGGTAAGTGTTGATCGCTTTAGCGCTGCCGCAGGACATTTACAGGTTCGTACAGCTTCCAATGGCCTTCCGGCCGCTAATGCTCCTGTTAATTTTGATCAGGGACCTTTTATTACCAGAGGTTTTACGCCTAATGGAAAGGTCGTAGACTATTACAATTTTGATGTACAGCCTACGGCGCCTGCCCCGATATGGGCCCTTTTTAAGGGCGATGGAACGCCTGTATCCGGTCAGTTGAATATCATTAATGTTTTACCGGGCGATGGCGGGTATAATGATTTTTGGCAGGTGTACAAAGTAACAGTTCCTGACAATTATATTGCCAATACAGTTACAAGCTATGATGAACTGGTGGCAAAAGGGTACAAGATCGAAAAAACCAATTCATTAGTGAATTGCCCGGTTGTGCCCCAGGGATCTGTAGCAAAAAAGCGCTTTACCAGTGAAGATCCCGGTTTAACCAGAGGCTGGTACAAGGGAAAAGTGGTGTATTATTTCAATTTCAGTGAGAAAAACCTGGTAACCACCGGTTCTGGTGCAGTTCCTCTTTCGCCCATTTATGTTTCATTCAACATCAATCCCGGTCAAAACGGCGGTGGGCCGGAGTCAGGGTTTAAAGCTGAGCCAAATACAAATCCTGCACAAACGCATAATGTTGTGACCACTATACCTACTGATGCGGGGTATTCACCATTATGGTCGGTTAACATATATGATAATGCTGCTTTCGGTTCAGTAAAGGATTTTACTACAGCAACTGCAGCGAGTTTACTTGCACCCAATGCTGCCAATGTAAATTGCCCTATTGTATACATTCAACCATAAAACATCCAGTACAGCTTTTTGCTGCCTTAAATACAAACTATTTAAAGCTTAGTTACAACAACCTCTGGTGGTGTTTTTTCATGGGAATGGGGAGCATTTTTGCTTCCCATTCATTTTTTAGGGATGACCCGTGTTGTGGCACTTTACTTAAAAGTTTAAAGATAATAAAACAAGTCAGTCTGTTTTTCATTTTTGCACTTAACTTTGCTAATGTAATCTTGCAACACCAGGCAGGTCATAAAGAGTAATTCTGATTACTGCCTACAATTAATAATGCCTTAAACACGATTGCGCAGTGATTAAATGCGCTGTATTAATGATACACCAGTTTTTTAACCCTCGTACGAAGGCCTTATTTAGAATGATATATGAAGAACCCGTTTTGGACCGCAACTTTTATGGTGCAGACCAAAAAGAAAAGCTATTAACTATTGCCTGGAACCGGGGGGCCGGGCAAATCATAACAATAGATAACGTTCCTGTTAAATTTCCTGCTAATACGATCCATTGCCTGATGACCAGTGAAAACTTTCGGTTTGCAATGCCGGAAAATATTGTTGCCTGGCAATTCAGTCGTGAATTTTATTGCATAGTAGATCATGACAAAGAGGTCAGCTGCGTGGGATTTATCTTTTATGGCCCTCCTCAAAAAATGTTTCTGGCATTATCTGCGAATAATGAGGATCGAATGACGGTGATGCTGGAAATGCTCAAAGATGAGTTTGAGAACCCGGATCATATCCATGGTGAAATGCTTCAAGTGCTTCTTAAGCGGCTGATCATTATTGTAACAAGGTTAGCCAGAGAACAATTTGTAAATGAAGATGAATTGCCCAGTGATAAACTGGATGTGATCCGTAAATACAATTTCCTTGTTGAAACCCATTATAAGAAAGAACATCAGGTGAAATTTTATGCGCAGAAATTATTCAAGTCTCCAAAGACGCTCTCTAACCTCTTTGCTTTGTACAATCATAAAACTCCCTTGCAAATAATTCAGGAGCGGCTGGTTCAGGAAGCCAAAAGATTATTGCTTTATACCGATAAAACAGCAAAAGAAATTGCCTATGAGCTTGGATTTGAAGATGCCGGTCATTTTGGTAAATTCTTCAAAAGGCTGAGCGGGCAATCTGTAACTGAGATCCGGAAATCAATTAGTATGAAATAAGATGTCATTTCATTACCCGTTTTGTCCCCGTTCGGGAAGTTCAGACTACTTGTAGGGTAATCCAACCGTTTTCCACCGGGTAAATTCGTAGCACCTTTGAGCTATCAAATTAACAACTATGAACGCAACAAAACAAAACGCAGTTATCAAATTTGCTTCCTGGGTAACCCGTAAAAATCTTCCTTTTCTTGTGATTACAATGGGTATGGTGGCCATGCTTTTATGGGCAGGCGCTTTCAAAATGACCGTCCCCGGAGCCGATGGTATTGTGCCTTTGGTGGAGAATAGCCCGCTTATTAGCTGGCATTTTAAAGTGTTCGGGACCTATCATGGTTCGGATCTGATTGGTCTTACAGAATGGATTTCGGCAATTTTAATAATAATTGGTTTGTTTAAACCGCAAGCTGGTGTCATCGGAGGGGCTATTGCAGTGGTAATATTCTTTACAACAAGTACAATGCTTATTACTACACCGGGCGCGCTCATAAAAGTAAATGGGTTTTATTATATGAACAATCTGGGTTTGTTCTTATTCAAGGATATCATTAATCTTGGCGCCTCATTTTACCTCATAACTAAATTTGGTTACAAGGCGGGAACAGCGCAGCAAGAGTCAGAATAAACCTTGAATATTATTATAGAACAAGCGTCATTAGCCAACTAGTCATTGTTTGATACCCATGCATTCGTTGCCGATGACAAATAACATACCCACTTCTCCTGAAACAGCTATGCCTGGGCACTTCGGTACCTTATTATAAGTTAACAAAGGCTCCTGGTCATTCCAGGGGCCTTTGTTCTTTTCTGGCCGGTTAACTCTCTGCCACCGATCAGCCCGCTTTGTATTATCTTTACACAGAGGCATGTATCCTAAAAATTTGAATACCTGATTGACAGAGAATCGATTATATACCGAACACGAACTACTGAGTATGATCGCTGGAAGCGATGAAAATGCCTTCCGGTTGCTGTTCAACCAGTATCGAAACAAGGTATACTCGCTTGCCAACCGCCTCACCCGCGACAATGAAGCGGCAGAAGACGTTGTACAGGAGGTATTCACAAAGATTTGGCTCAACAAAGAAAAGCTTACAGAACTCGATAGTTTTGAAGCGTACATCAGAACCATCACCCGCAATCATATTTACAACCGGCTTCGCCGGCTGGCCACCGAAGAAGACTTTCTGCGCCAGCTGCTTAAAGACAATGAATTAACCAGCGATAACCCTACGCTCGATACCATTGCATACAACGAATTGCACCGCATTGTACAGGAGGCCGTTAATCAGCTAACACCCCGGCAAAAAGAAGTATATCTGCTTGGAAAA
>CBIMFG010000285.1:0-5989 GCA_966243125.1 uncultured Niastella sp. | reverse complement strand
CACCTATGATGTAGTGTATGGCACTACCGCCAACCCCATGTTGAGCTGGAAAAAGTTTGCCAATACATTACGGCTGCGCATTGCCTTGCGCTGCCGCCGTAACCTGGGGTCCGTTGCCGATGATGCTATAAAGGAATTGATGGCCAACGAATCGCAACTGATCAATACAGAGGCCGAAACCTTTAAGGTGCCCTATGAGAATGTGAACAACAATGAGAACCCCTATTTCCGGTATTACATAAAAACCAATTTCAACGGCGGTACCTGGCCCAAAATGAGCGATATGATGTTTGTGTACCTGCGCTCGTACCGCGATCCCCGGATGGCTTATTACTTCGATTCGGTTAAAACCGTGGCCAATCGTTTTCGGGTAACCGATACGCTCACCAGCACGTTAGATGATTCCCTGCGGGTGGTAACGTATCCCATTCCTTTTTATGGGTTGAATAAATCAAATGCCATTCTCAGTGGCTGGCAGGCTACCCTTGCCGGACAAATAAGCCCGCAGGGTCAAAACAACCAGAACGGGCTTAACGGCGCCAGTGTGTATTCTAATTTTTCAGCAGCCATTTATAACAATCCTGCGCGGCCCCTTATTATTTTGAACTATGCAGAAGCGCAGTTCCTGAAAGCACAGGCCTCGCTGCTGGGTTTTGGCGGCGCCCAAACGGCCGAAAGCTATTATACTTCAGGCATTGATGCCAACTTTGCCTTTTGGGGTGTGCCCAATAATTTGCGCGATACCTACAAAGCAGGTAATGGCATAAAATTCGGCACCACCGGTACGGGCTTCTATAACTACCTGCATATTGTAAAGGCCGATTTGCCGGATGGCGATATCAACAAAGTGTATTTTCAAATGTGGTTGAATTATTATCCCGATCAGCCATTTGAAGCCTGGTGTTTGCAACGCCAGACCCGTGTACTGAACCTGTCGCCGCATACAACACCCGGATTTGCTGCATTAACCTTTCAGGATGTGCCCGACCGTGGCGCGTATCCCCTCACGGTAAGCACACAAAACCCCGATGGATACCAAAGCGCATTGGGATTTCTGAATGTGGCCAGCTTTAATGAAGAAAGCACCAACCCGTATGTGCGGCTGCGTTTTGAAGCGCCCTATAAGGTGCCTGATTATAACGCTATGACGGCTTATTATGATAACACGGCTTCCATGAAATGGTATGGTAATACTATTCAATCCCTGCAGGCTGCCGCCGCCGCAACAGGGTTTACGGTAACTATTGTCAAAGCTTATAAATAAATAGTATGAAACGGATTGCTTTTATAATATGCGGATGCCTGGTACTGTTTTTTACTTCGTGTGTGAAAAAAGACGCGGGTTCATCAGCTTCAGATAACGTTTTAAATTATGAAATAAAAGAGGTGCCTGTAACCGAAGATTATGTGGTAGGCGCCTGGTATTATAATTTTGGCAGCTTTAACGCCAACATAACCGAAGTGCCGGTGGTAGGTAAATATACCATGCCCAATGGTGTGGTGCCCCCGGCCATAATGAGTAAGCATATTGAATACGCTGGTAAAGCAGGCATCGACTATTTTTTATTTCAGTTTCGCTCAACCAGCCGCGATGCAAGCAATTTTAAGTCTGATTCCAGCGTGGTAAAATCTTTTCTGGATGCCAATACGGCCAATATGAAATTTGCATTGGCCTATAATTTCAGCAGCGGCAGTTATGCCATCTCCACTACTTCACCGTTGGAAAAAGACGCTGTAAAACTGGAACAGTTCATGCAGGATATTTTAAAAGTAGCGACTTTGCTTTCCAACGCCAACTATATGAAGGTAGATGGCAAGGCGTTGCTGTATATTATGAATGCGCAAACGCTGTTTTCGAACGACAATCCATCGATCTACAAAGCGCTGCGCAACCGCGTGGCGGCATTAGGCGTTCAATTGTACATTGTAGGTATGCAGGACCGCTGGACACCACCTGCCCGCTATCCCTTCCGTTATCAGAATAGTGTAGATGCTATTTATCACCAGTCGTTCAGTGCCCAATTAAACAACTGGGACCGCTGGTGGTTGCTGCCCCAAACCATGGACCAGAACTGGAAATATTCAAAACAATGGTTTGCTGATAATATTGGGGTTGACTATGTGCCCAACATAACGCCGGCCTATAACTGGAAAATTACCCAGCCAACCAGCGCTAACCCCAATTATCCCCGCACCGACAATGGCGACCTGTACCGCAAACTGTGCAACGTAGCCAAAATGAATGCCAGTACAACCACCCGGCTTATTTTGATCGACAGCTGGAACAAATGGGATGAAGATATGCAACTGGAGCCCGCTAACAGTTATGGTGAATTGTATTTAAACATCACCCGTGAGGAATTTAAAAAGCCTAAATAGCTGATCAAATACCATTGCCATTAAACACTTGCTATATGAAAATGAAGCATCTTTTGTTAGCCGCTGTTGTTATTGCAGGCGGCTGTGCAAAAAAAGTAGTTACAGAAACAGGCCTTCCCGGTACGGATGAAAAGGCCAAAGTTGAATTGCTTAGTCCACCCGGCGATGTGGTAGGCAAACTGACCGTGGGTTACCAGGGCTGGTTTGCGGCCGCGGGCGATGGGTCGCCTTATAACAGCTGGCAGCATCAAAACTTTGAAAGCTGGCCTGAGGTGGCAGAGTATAACAACGCCTATGCGCCCGTTCCGTTTTACCAGGATGGCGTATTGCAATCGCCTTTCAGTGGCAACCTGGGCAATGGCCGCCCGGCCAAAATGTTTTCCTCGTACGATCAGCAGGTAGCCAATACCCATTGCCTGTGGATGCAGCAAAACGGTATTGACTGTATTGCCCTGCAACGCTTTGGCAGTTCTATTGTAGTAGGCAGTGTGAAGAAAGCCCAGTTCGATGGCATCGCCACCATGATGAAAACCTCCGCGCAAACTTACGGACGCAAGTTTTATATCATGTACGATTGCAATGCAACAGACCCCATCGACGTCGACTGGACGAATACCATCACCGGCACCCTGAACCTGACGGCTTCGCCCAATTACGCCAAACAAAATGGCAAACCGGTAGTATGTTTTTGGGGCATAGGTTTTTCGGGCCGGGGCGCTGCCGCCGATTGGTTAAATAAGATCAACTGGTTTAAAGCGCAGGGTTGTTATGTGATCATTGGTACGGTGGCCAACTTTACAACCGATTCGGTGTATGTAAGTGCCTATGAAGCGGCCAACATGATAATGCCCTGGTGGGTAGGTAAACGCGGAAATTTTCAAACTTCTTATACAAACGACCTGGCCTGGTGTACAGCCCGCAATATAGATTACCAGGGTTGTGTATACGCCGGTTTCGCTTTTTCCAATAACAGCGGGCAAACGGTTAAACCCCGTAACGAGATCCCCCGAATGCACGGCGATTTTATGTGGCAAATGTTTGCCGGTATAAGAAATACGGGTGTGCAAAGCGCTTATGTAGCCATGTTTGATGAAGCGCAGGAAGCTACTGCTATTTTTAAATGTGCAGAAACGGTTGCCGATATCCCGGCCGGCAAATATTTCCTTCCGCTCGATGCTGATGGCGTACAGGTGTCCTCAGATTTTTACCTGCGACTGGTAAACAACGGCCAGAAAATGATGAAGGGATTGATCCCTTATCAGGCAACACATAGTACCAGGTTCACGATCTCGCCCGATCGTTGCGATGCTACTACGGGCTGGATCTCATCCAACGCGTTATCGGTAAATACAACTGATTTTAAAGAAGGCGCCGGTTCGCTGCAATCTGGAGGCAGCGGCACCGATGAATTTAAAAAAGTATTAACGGCTTATAATACCGGCGCTACGGCTGCTACAGGGTATATCCGGTTCTGGTATTATGTGTCGGATGTAACGCAGTTTGGTACTTCAAACCAGATAGAAATAGGAAGCGGTGGCGCCAATGACGTAAATGAATACAATTGGAATATAGGAACGCTGGTAAATGGCTGGAACCTGATCACCAAAACATTTGCTACCGCAGGTACAACAGGCGGTACGCCCGATCTAAGCGCCATTAACTGGTTCCGCATCTACCACGCCAAAACCGGCAGTGTAACTACAAGGCTGGATAGAGTAGAGATTATTCCATAGAAAGTAACAATGCGTTACAAGTTACAGGTTACAGGGCTCAATCGCGGAATTTCCCTGCAACCTGTAACTTGAAACCTGTAACCGCATCTTAAAATATTCAATAAGATTTGTATGAAAACGATTAGTCTTATAACGATAGTGCTGATGTCTATAACGCATTACAACTGCGCCAAAACAATGGAGGAGTTAGCTACTCAAAAAAATATTGATCAGTCCCTGCAGGCAAAGTCTGCCAATATTGCGCTGGCAAGCGGCGACTTAAGCGATACCAATATCAAATATTTTGGCCGCTGGGATTTTAGCAATAGTACGCAATATGTAAGCAAGTGGGGTGGGGCATACATCAGGGTACGTTTTACCGGAACAACCGTGAAAGTAAAACTGGGCAACACCAGTAATTTTTATGCAAAAATTGATAACGGTCCCTGGGTTCGTTATATTGGCGTAACAGGTACAGTGAATTTAACCCCAACAGCATTAGCCAGCGGGAACCATACTGTAAGTGTGGCCCAGGGCAAAGACTATGATTATGTTTTTAATTTTCAGGGTTTGGTGTTGGATGCGGGGGCTACTACATTAGCGACACCTGTGAATACCGACCTGATTGAATGGATAGGCGATTCAATAACCGCAGGTTATACCGACTCCCTGGCCAATGTAAGCGGTTATGGCTGGGTGTGCTCCGAAGCTATGGGTACAGAACATACGCAGATTGCTTACCCGGGTATTACTTTAACCAATGGCTATGGTACCTACCCAGGTATGGAAGTGAGTTATTTTAATTTGCAATCGCCTAATAACCTTTCATCGCCGGCATGGGATTTTACCAAATACACACCTAAGCTGGTTGTGATAAACTTAGGTACCAACGACAATGGTAAACAGGTGCCTGATGCTACTTTTCAAACTGCTATGACTTCATTTCTGGCTAATGTGCGCGCCAAATTCCCCGATGCGCAAATTTTTGTGATGCAATGTTTGTTAAATGGCATTAAATCGGTGCCTACTAAAGCAGCGGTAAAAGCCCGGCAAAATGCAGGCGATGGCAAGTTGATCTATATTGAAACTACCAATTGGGTAACCAATGCTGACTATACAGATGGTTTGCATCCCAGCGATGCCGGTAACAGAAAGATCAGCAACCTGCTTAAACCCATTCTTACCCCTTATTTAAGTTCGGCCACGCCGTTGTATCTGGATCGTTGCGATGCTACCACCGGCTGGACCTCTGGCAACACTTTATCTGTAAATACCAGCGATAAAAAGGAAGGCTCAGGCGCTTTGCAGGCGGTTGGCAGTGGAACCGAAGAATTTAGAAAAGTATTTACCACACCCATCAATACCGGCGCTTCTGCGGCTACTGGTTCTATTCAATTCTGGTATTATGTATCGGATGTAACAAAGTTAAGTGCCAGCAACCAGATAGAAATAGGAAGCGGTGGTACCAACGACGTAAGCGAATACAACTGGAACATTGGCACGCTGGTAAATGGCTGGAACCTGATCACCAAACCCATCAGCGCCGCCGGAACCACTAATGGTACGCCCGATCTGAATGCGATCAATTTTATCAGGATCTATCATGCTAAAACAGGGAGTGTAACTACGAAAATTGATGGGTTTAGGATAATACCTTAAATACAGCTGTAAGCTATAAGCTGTAAGCTGCAAGCTGCAAGCTGCAAGCAATACACTTCTGCGCGGCTGCCCTGAACCCTGAACTCGGAACTCGGAACTCGGAACTCTGAACTCTGAACTCGGAACTCTGAACATAGAACTAAGAACACAGAACATAGAATAAATGAAAACACTCGTTGTAAGTCTTTTGCTACTATCATGTATCCATGCAAATTCACAAACAGGATTTGCATTAGTAG
>CBIMFG010000284.1:0-6020 GCA_966243125.1 uncultured Niastella sp. | reverse complement strand
ATTTTTAGAACCCTTGAAACCCATTTTACAGTCACTGCTCCAGGAAATAACATGGCCGTTCTTATTGGTAATGCTGATGATAATGTTGTTGAAGCTAGCTGAAATGTGAACATCACCGTAGGTGTCAACCTTCACAATCCTTTTCTTCGCAGCGGCTTTTGCGCTGGGCTGTTGTGCTTTTGCCATAATTGTAATTAGGTAATCTTAAAGTTTTAAAATAATCCCGGTTTTGACCGGGAGCCAGATCAACACTCCGCCTGCACCTGCATCTGTAATTGACCTGATTATGGTGCATATAAACAAGCTATAAGCTTTAAGCCGTAAGCTATAAGCGATTGTATTAAAGGCTTATGGCTTACAGCTTGTAGCTTACAGCTATTATTATTTCTTAGGTGCTTTCTTCTTACCGGCAACAGTTTTCCGTTTTCCTTTACGGGTACGGCTGTTGGTACGTGTACGTTGGCCACGAACAGGTAAACCTTTACGATGGCGCAAACCACGGTAGCAAGCGATATCAAGCAAACGCTTAATACTCATTTGCACTTCAGAACGTAACTGACCTTCTACTTTCAGTTCGTTGGTAATAATGTTACGGATTGCATTCAGTTCGTCATCATTCCATTGATGAACTTTCTTATCCAGTGGAATGCCTGCTTTAGTCAGGATATACTGGGAAGTAGCACGACCGATTCCAAAAATATAAGTAAGACCTATTTCGCCTCTCTTATTCTTGGGTAAATCTACACCGGCAATACGAGCCATATCTTTTCTTTATTGTTTGTTGTTAGTTAAGATTAACCTTGTCTTTGCTTGTAGCGCGGGTTCTTTTTGTTTATCACATATAACCGGCCTTTTCTACGCACGATTTTGCAATCTGCGCTACGCTTTTTGATTGATGCACGAACTTTCATAACGTTTATTTATTTACAGTGCTTTACTAACTATTTATAACGGAAAATGATCCGTCCCCTCGTTAAATCATAAGGGCTCATCTCCACTCCCACTTTATCGCCTGGTAAAATTCTGATGTAGTTCATCCTCATTTTACCCGAGATAGTTGCCAGTATCTCATGCCCGTTTTCAAGTTTTACCTTAAACATTGCGTTCGATAAAGCTTCTATAATAACTCCATCCTGTTTGATCAGCGGTTGTTTACCCATATAATTTTAAGGAGCGCAAAGATATGAATATCGCCCTAAAAAAGAAAAAAATAAGAAATAATTAAAAATAATTGCCTGTTTTCCCTTTAATTCCCGCCAAATGTAGGCAAAAAAATACAAGGAGCATTCACTGGTTCAGGTTGTTTTCCCTCCCTTTTTAACACTCCTTGTACGTATTTAAATAGTTGACTGTAAGCAACTTAATGAACGGAAACCGACATCAGCTCTACCTTGGTCATTTGGTAATAGTGGTTTTGCAGCTCATGTACACTAATTGGTTGGTTCAGGTACCGGTGATCTTCCCGCCACCACACTTCCAAATTCGAAAAATTGCCTTTTTGGGGCAACAGCACCCTAAATGAGTCTCTCGTGTACTTGGTAGTACCATCCCCGTTCTCATGTTTGGTGAAACCCAGTTTGCCCATTTCTTCATCATTCAGGGCTATCGGGTACAGCTCGTTGGGACCGTACCAAAACTCACTCCCCGCGGCTTCCACTAACGCTTTCCCTTCGGGCCGGTCAACATCTTTTACCATTCCCTCTCTTTGCTGGCCTTCGAATTCGGCCATTACCATATCTCCGAATTTAAGTTCTGAAATTTTGATCATATGACAGCTTTTTAGTTGATTTCTAATTTACAAAAGGATGCTCATATAACCATATTTTAGTTTTTAAGTGTGTGTTATGTGTTTGAAAGAGCGGGTTCCGGGTTTCGAGTTCCGGGTTTCGAGTTCCGGGTTCCGAAAACTTTGAACTCTGAACTTGGAACTCGGAACTTTGAACTCTGAACTGCTTATTCTATAACAAATTCCTCAGGCATTTCCCGCGCCTTTTCAGCCACCGTAGGCGCTTTGGCAAACTTGTTCCCTACCTGCCGGTTTATGAAGTACATCATGATGGCTACCGCGGTCATAGATGCCATTACAATGATCCCCAACGTGCTATAGTGGTGTATTTTACCATCTTTTCCCTGGCTTATGACCATGCCGGCCAACATGGCTGCTGCCCCACCAGCCAATTGCTGTACTGATGCATTAACGGCCATAAAAGCGCCCCTATCCTTGGCCTGCGGAATAGCGCTGATAAGCGCCGAAGAGGTTGACATGCGGGCCATAATGCCGGCAAACATGAGCACATTTATTACAATTACCACTGCCAGCGAGGTTATACCCAGGTTGGTATAAATGGCTACCATAAGCATCGTTAGCAGGGTTCCCCCCACAAAAACTTTGTATTTCCCCAGTTTATCGCCCAAAAAACCAGTTAACGGGCCAAAAACAAAAGTGAAGACGCCCGAAATACCATATAAAATGGGCAACTGCTCAGTGGTAATGCCCAGGTTGTTTACACTAAAGGCGCTGCCAAATGGCATTAACATATACCCACCGGTAGCCAGTAAAGTAGTGGTTAAAAAGGCCAGCAGGTAATTGTTATTGCCAATGGTGTTACCCATGTGTACGATCGGATTGTGGTCGGTGCGTATTTTCAGATGTTCCGTTACCGGTTTCATTTTCACTGCGATAATGATACCCGGAATAACACCCACGACAGCAATGAGCCAAAAGGGCGAATGCCAGCCATAATGATTGGCCAGGAACAACCCAATGGGCAGCCCTAATACCTGACTGGCGGCAAAAGCCATCTGAATAAAGCCCATTACCCTGCCCCGCACTTCCAGCCTGAACAGGTCGGTTACAATGGCCATACTCACAGATCCTATAACCCCACCAAATAAACCGGTAACAATACGGGCTATCAGTAAATAATGATAATTGGTAGCCATGGCACACAGCGCGGTTCCAATCAAAAATCCGATATAGAAAAATATAAGTAGTTTTTTGCGGTCGAATTTATCGGCAAAACCGGCTGCTGCCAGCCCCGAAACAAAGGCGCTGAAGGCATAACCCGACACCACATTTCCAAACTGGTGGGTTGAAATATGCAATTTGGGCATCAACATGGCGCCCAGGGGCGACATTACCATAAAGTCGAGGATGACAGTAAATTGTAAAAATGCAAGAATGGCTATCACAAACACCTCATAGCCTGTAAAGGACGGTTTGGGTGCTTTCGTTGGTTTGGTTGAATTCATTTGATTCGGTTTGAGAAATTAATTAATCAGGCAGCTCTTCACACAAGTACCCGGCATTGGTCAACACCTGAATGATGTCGCCCGGTAATAACCACGACGTTTCAATGCGCAAAACATTGTCAACATCATGCTCGTCCACATTCCACCGCACAATGCCAGGTGTATCACCCATTAGAGGTGAAATACGATGGACATCTTTTGCAGACACCAGGTTGGTTTTGAAAACCAATACCCGCAAGGTTGTTTTTGTGTAAGAAGCAAGTTTAATGTTATTCATAAAAATGAACATTCATTTACTTAATCGGACAAAAAAATATTAAGGTTTAAGCGCCTTCAATACCAATTTCAGGGTCATGTCAACCATTTCTTCGTTAATGATAAACTCGTCATTGGCGTGACTACGGCCCTGGCTATGGAATTTAATCAGCTGGTACAGGGGAGCAAAAGCAATGGCCCAGTACACTTCAAAAGGCAGTGGCATCATTTCGCCCCGGTTGATGGCATTCATCACAAACGTGCCCAACACATCCCCGAATTTTTGCCGTATCGCCAGCCGGATGGTTTCATACAATGGACTATACCTGATCTGTTCTATAAACTCCATCTCCTGCATATTTTCCAGGTAAAACTTCAGGCGGTTCTTCCATTGTACCTCCAGGCCATCGGCAAACGACATTTTGGGGTGTATGCCCTGTAGGCTGCTATCCATAAGGCGGAGGCTGATCTCAGTCGCGATCTGGTTGATCAGGTCTTCGCGGTCCTTATAATAGATGTACAGGGTTGCGGGCGATACGCCAGCGGCCTTGGCCAGCTTTTGCATGCTGAACCCATCCAGGCCTTCCTTCACCACCATTTCAATAGCCTGTTGGCGGATCATATTTTCCTTATTGGCATCTCTTGTGCGCATCGGAAGCAAATATAAATGAATATTCATTCACTTTTAAGCAGTTTCACCGAAATTTCACCGAGGGTTGGGAGGAAGGGCAAGTTGACCAGTTAAACAGTTGACCAGTTGAAGGGTTAACCAGTTATTTTTAGTGTTTTGCTGTTTACAACAGTTAATCGGCAGCTATTTTTTCAGTTTTATAGCTGAAACAAGTCAATCTCCAACTATTTTTCAAGTGTTATAGCTGGAAGCAGTCAATCTCCAGCTATTTTTTTCAATTTATAGTTGGAACCGGTATCGTTCCAGTTATTATTCCTGATTTATGGCTATAAACAATCTATCTCAAATTGTTTATTACAATTCGTAGCTGGAAACTATATTACTCAAACTATTTATCATCTTTTACAGTTGGAAACAATATGGTTTGAATTATCTTTTACCATTTATAGCTGGAGATAATATTGTTCAAATTATTTGTAAACTATCTGTAGCTGAAAAACTGCTTTTTTAGCTGAAACCGTACCTGTTTCAGCAAACAATTTACTTTTATAAACGTAAACGAACCCACGCTAACTGAAAACATAGAACATAGAACTAAGAACTAAAAACCGTTTTCCCAGATTAATTTTTTGCCCGTGACTTTTAATACGCTTTAACATATTTCATAGACCGCCTAAGTTGATGTACCTTTGTTCATCAGTTACATATGCAACGAAAACAACTTACCCGTTGTCGTAGTGCAGTTAGCCATGAACACAAATATTATGAAAAAAACAATTCTGTTTACCTCGCTGGTGCTGCTGCTATTTACAGCATGCCGCAAAGCGAACAACCCAACGGTATATGACCTGGGGGTAGATGTACAAACTACTTTTGAGAAGGATAACGTGCAGGTTTTGATCGACAATCAACCTTTACTACACACACAGGTAACCACCGACAATATCTTAGGTTTCGCTACTAGTATTTCTACTGCCAATACCGAAGGTAAACATACTATTAAAGTGGTAATAAACGGTACCCTCATAAAGACGGAAAGCTTTACACAAAGCGGCGATCTGTATGTAGGCATTAATTATAACAAACCGGCCGGTGATATTGCCTTTACGTTTTCACCACACCGGTTCGCATACAATTAATTGAAAGGTCATCCTTACAATATGTATTCCCGATTTTATCGGGATTTTTTTTGCCCCTACGAACGCTTTTTATAATTGATCACTGCCCAGGTGTTCAGTACAACCGCAAAACCCAGCACCGTAAAAATATGTGTGCTGATATCTTTAAGCCCGCTCCCTTTTAGTACCACCATCCGCATTACATCAATAAAATAGGTAACGGGGTTGAACTTTGTGATCACCCTTGCCCAGGCCGGCATACTATCAATAGAAGTGTACAACCCACTTAATAAAATAAACACCATCATTAAAAAGAACGACAACAGCATGGCCTGTTGCTGGTTGCTGGTATAGGTTGATAACAGCAATCCCAGTCCCAGCACCGCCAACAGATACACGGCAGCAAACGAATAGATCACCGCAAAGCTTCCCAGCGGCATAATGCCGTAGGCTACCCGCGCAATGGTTAACCCAATGGTAAGAATCAGCAAGCCCAGTATCCAGAACGGGATGAGTTTTCCTAAAATGAAATGATATTTTTTAACCGGGGTTACATTGATCTGTTCTATGGTACCAATCTCCTTTTCACGCACAATGTTCAGTGAGGCCAGAAAAGAACCCACCATGGTCACCAGCACTACCAGTATGCCCGGCACCATAAAATACTTGTAGTTCATAGATGGGTTGAACCAGTTGCTGCTGGTTACCTGCACCTGTAACTCCGGACTGATCCTCGGCAGTTGGATCCACTTTAACCTTACCTC
>CBIMFG010000283.1:0-6022 GCA_966243125.1 uncultured Niastella sp. | reverse complement strand
TGGACAGGAAGAGGAAGATGAGGAAGATTATGATGAAGACGAAGAGGATGAGGATGATGAATACCAAGGTGGCGGACAACGGCAGATGAAGGGCCGTTCGCGCCGTGGATTTGGCAGCATGCACCGTGAAAAGGTTCGCCGTATAGCCAGCATGGGTGGCCAGCATTCACATGATAACGATGATGAAAGAGGAGGCAGATCTTCAGGTGGACGCCGTCAGGGCCAACAAAGCCAAGGCCGCGGCCGGAATGAAAGTCAGGGTTCTTCTTCACGTGGCAATCGTTCTTCTTCAGGCCGCTCGGGCGGAAGCAGTTCCGGTAATTCGCGCCGGGGTTTTGCCAGCATGCCAAAAGAAGAAGTGCGCCGCATAGCCCGCATGGGAGGCGAAGCTTCACATGGCGGACAAGGCCAGCGCAGCAGTAACCAGGGCCGTTCGTCATCGGGCAGCAGCAACAGATCATCTTCCCGTAGCCGTTCACAAAGCGGTTCCAGTAGTGGAAGAAAGAACCGCTCCGGTTCAAACCGCAGCAGAAGCAGTTCCAGATAAAAATATGTTGTTTTTTAAAAACAGGGTTACCGAAGGATAGAGTGCATTTTCACTCTATCCTTCTTACAAAATCAATTCATCACATAAAAATATTGGAGTTATGGCTACCGCCACAGAAACAGGTAAAAAAAACGGGCACACACCCGATGCTGCAGACCCCAATGCCAAAAAAAAAGGCAGTCTGCAACAAGAAGAATCGCCCTCATTTTTGCAGAAATTTTTTATTGACCAGCTAAAAGATATGTATTATGCCGAACAGGAATTACTAAAGGCATTGCCCGAAGTAAAAAATGCGGCCACTACTGAAGAGTTGGAAGATGCTATAGAAGATCATATTAAACAAACTGAACGCCATGTAAAACGGTTGGAAAAGGTGTTTCAAATGATCGGGCAAAAACCCGAGGGTAAGAAATGTGAAGCCATGGATGGTTTACTGCGCGAATGCAGGAACATCATGAAAGAAACGGAAGAGCACAGTATGACCCGCGATGCCGCGCTGATCATTGCTGCGCAAAAAATAGAACATTATGAAATAGCCTCTTACGGCGGACTGGTATCACTGGCCGTTACCATGGGTATGGAACGTGCTGCCGATATACTCGATAAAACATTGGGCGAGGAAGAAGATACAGACCAGTTACTGACCGACATAGCCGAAACCTACATCAATGTAGAAGCCGAGCATGAAGGCGCTTATAGCTGGGATAAGAAAATATGGGTTGTTTAACAATAGATCCATCAAAGAGGGCAAAAGGCAAAAGTGTTGATGTGGATTTCGGCCTTTTGCCCTTTGTTTTATAAGAAACCTGATACTATGGATATTATTATAGAAACCCCCAAAGGAAGCCGGCAGAAGTATACCTACGACGCAGCATTGAAATTATTCAGGCTAAAAAAAGTACTGGCACCCGGACTGGTATTCCCATTCGATTTTGGTTTTATTCCCGGCACCAAAGGGGAAGACGGCGATCCATTTGATATTTTAGTGTTGTCGGAATATGAGAGCTTTCCCGGTTGTTTAGTGGATGTGCGCATAGCCGGTTGTTTAACTGCTGTACAAACCCTGGGCAAACACTCCTTCCGCAACGATCGGTTCATCGGCATTCTTGAACAAAGCTCCGCCTACGATCGTATAATGAGTATTGAAGAATTACCCTCCGCATTAATTGACAGCATCAAGCTGTTTTTTACAACTTACTTACAAGCCGAAGGAAAAACCGTTCATTGGGAGAATGATATGAATGCGTTGCAGGCAATAGAAGTTATTAATAAAGCGGTTAAATAGTTCTAAGTTCTTAGTTCTAAGTTCTTAGTTCTAAGTTCTTAGTTCTTAGTTCCAAGTTCAGAGTTCCAAGTTCAGAGTTCCAAGTTCAGAGTTCCAAGTTCAGAGTTCAATGTTTAAAGTGGAATACCGTATTACTGGTTAACTGGTCACCCCACTCCCTATATCAACTTTATCAACCTTGTCAACCTTATCAACCTGTTAACGTGTCAACCTGTTAACATGTCAACTTGTTAACAGGTCAACCTACTTCATCCCCCTTTCAATTTTACCAAAATCAATCTCCCTCCCCACAAAATCATTCTGCGCATGCAGCCGGGCCTTATCATTAAACCCATACTCAACCGCTTTTAACAGATCTGCTTCTACTGCAGCCAGGTCATTCAAACGGGCATGAAGAATAGCAGAAAAATACCAGGCTTCGCTATTGGTAGGATCAACCATTTTGTACAGGTTCACATAATATTCAGCGCCCACATCGCGGTGATTGCCCACTAATTGATTGCTGAATGAATAAAAAGCCAGCGACAAATACGCCAGTAACCGCTGGTACATGGCGCCTCTGGCTGTAGTGGTCTGTGCCTTTGTTTGCAGATCAGTTATTTCTTTTTTCCAGTAATCTACATCTCCCTGATTAAATTGCTGCATGTAGTTAGCCTTCATTTGCCGTTCTTCCTGCAGTAATTGTTCACTTTCCTTATGCTGTTGTTTATAGGCGTCCTGTTTGTAAAGTGCCGTTGCTTTATTGGCAAACCAGGTAGCGTCGGGCGTTAATGTCGCCAGCAGGTTGCCGGCCAGCACACATTCAGCTGTTGCTTTCAACAGGAGATTTTCCTTTGTATAGGCTTCAACAGTTTTTTTGCTGTCCGCAACAAATGCATTAATGAATGCCGTATTAACAGGTATCAGTTTATTGCGCATGGCATCAAACTGAAAACCGGCAAAAGCCACATCCATGGTTGCCTCTGGCGCCCATTCATGTTTGCCATTAAAAAGCATCAGGCGGTGCGGCGTGCTTGTTTTATCCAAAGCTGCTGAAACAGTTACCAGCTCGGTCATATTCATATCTCCTTCACCGGCAATAGCGGTAAAACTGAATGCATAATCGCCAGCTTCAACGCCATCGGGTAATGCGGCGCCATTGGCAATTACCCCTTTTATTTCAGGATGGTTTATGGCTATAAAGCCTGCCACTTTTGCGCCGCCTGAAAAACCGGCTGTATATAGCCGTTGTTGATCGGTCTTGAAACGTTTTTTTGTATCATCCGACAAAGTTTGCCAAATGGCATCTGAAAGCTGCCAGTCGTTCCCGTTTTTTGAATTGTTACTGCCAATCAACAGAAACCCATATTTGTCAGCCAGGGCTTTATACTTTCGCAATGGCAGGGCGCCACTGGCATGGGGATCAAAAAAGTAGATCACCGGTAAGGCTTTTTTATTACCGGTGGCGGGAATGTACACCGCATATGATTGCTCTGCATCTGCAGCACAGGCTATGGTATCAATCACTTTTCCAACCGCCAACGTATCAGCAGGGTTATTGGCGCAAGCCTGAGTAAATAGTATAGTTAATAAGCAAATAGATGTTACTAGTTTCATAATTACATCAAAAGGTGAATAGGCTGCAAGCTGCAACACATTGCGGCAACGGCGGAACTTGAAACCTGGAACCTGGAACCCGGCATCCAGAACGCTTAAACTTACTTCTTAGTATATTTTCTAACTTCAGGCGCCACTTTAGTGCCCAACAATTCAATCGCCTTCATCACTTTATCGTGCGGCATGGTACCTACGCTTACATGCAGCAGAAAACGGGTGAGTCCCAGCAATTCCTGTTCGTACAGGATCTTCTCGGTAACTTCCTGCGGACTGCCCACTACCAATGCACCGCGTTTGCTGCGCATATGGTCAAATGCCTGGCGGGTCATGGGTTGCCAGCCACGTTCTTTACCCAGTTGCGTCATTACATAATTATAAGAAGGATAAAACTCATCAGCCGCCTGTTGAGAAGTTTCTGCAATATACCCATGTGAGTGCACGGCCAGCTGCAGCTTTTGCTCATCATGGCCAGCTTTCTTCCAGGTATTCCGGTACAATTGCGCCAGTCCGGCAAAATTATCAGGGCTGCCGCCAATAATGGCCATGGCCAGGGGCAGGCCATACGAAGCGGCCCGCATTACAGACTGAGGCGTTCCGCCAACGGCTACCCATATGGGCAATTCGGGTTGAACCGGCCGGGGATAAACGCCCAGGTTATTAATAGCCGGACGGAATTTTCCCTTCCAGCTTATTGTCGAGCTTTTATTCAATTCAACCAGCAGATCGAGTTTTTCTGCAAACAGATCATCATAATCGTTCAGGTTGTAACCAAACAATGGAAACGATTCAATAAAAGAACCGCGTCCCGCCATGATCTCGGCGCGGCCATCGCTCAACAGGTCAACGGTGGCAAAGTCCTGAAACACCCGAACAGGGTCATCAGAGCTTAACACCGTTACAGCGCTGCTTAATTTTATATTCTTTGTTTTGGCTGCTGCTGCAGCCAGAATAACAGCAGGCGAGGAGGCAATGAAATCGGGCCGGTGGTGTTCACCAACCGCAAAAACATCCAGTCCAACCTGGTCCATTAATTCCACTTCTTCCATCAGGTCTTTCATGCGCTGATGTTGCGAAATACTTTTCCCCGTTGCCGTATCGGGCGTTAATTCAACAAACGTACTAATGCCAATTTCCATATATAATTATTCCTCTTTTTTCAGTTTAAAGTTTAAGGTATAAGGTTTAAGGTTTAAAGTTTAAGGTGTAAGGTTTAAAGTTGAAAACTGTAAGCTAATAGTCGCGAACGTGTATTAATACTGGTCAACTGGTTAACTGGTTAACTGGTTAACTCGTCAACTTGTTAACTGGTCAACTTACCCCTATATCAACACTATCAACTCTCCTTAAAAACCAAAAATATATCAATTTCGTTCATATCACCTACTATACAAAAGGGAAGTACTTCTATCCAAAATCAGACAGACTTGTCTGTTTCATTTATCTGATGTAGATTTGCTGTATGAGTACCGAGAGGAAGAATTCAATAAAGCAGGCTGTGATAGAAACAGCATCCCGCTTATTCTATAAGCAAGGGTATGGAAATACCGGAATAAACCAGATCGTGGAAGAGTCAGGTGTGGTAAAGTCATCTTTATATACTGCATTCAGAACAAAGGAAGATATTTTAATGGCCTACCTCGAAGGTGCCGGTGAAACCACAGATAAGGCATTACAGGAAGCGGCTGAAAAAGGCAAAACTCCCAAAGAAAAAGTTTTGGCCGTATTCGATTACCTGATCGACCTGGTTCAGCAAAAAGAATACAATGGTTGTAACTTCCTCAATATAATCTCAGAGATCCCTGCCGACTCAGAAAGGATCGTAAAGCAGATCCAGAAACAGAAGAACGGGGTGCGTTCACTTTTTGCGCAGATCCTGAAACCTGTCGGAAAAGACAATCTTGCCGACGAGATCTATGTCCTGTTCGAAGGCTCACTCATTGCCAATAAAGTACACAACCGGGTATGGCCTATTGAACGGGCTAAAAATATGATCAACCACCTGTTGTAATTCACACAGTCTCCAATTTTATAAGGTTCCTTATTGAATAACAAATGCTAAAAAAAAACTTTATAATTAAATTGAAACAGACTTGTCTGTTTTGTTTGTATTTATGTATCTTTGACTCATGAAAAGGAAAGCGATCCGGGATATTCTGCTGGGCACAGCATCTAAGTTATTTTATAAACAAGGATACAGCAATACAGGTATTAATCAGATCGTGGAAGAAGCAGGGGTTGCCAAATCATCCCTGTATCAACATTTTAGTACTAAGGAAGAGCTGCTGCTGGCGTACCTCGAAGAAACCGGTTCCCAAACAATGGCAGACTTAACGGCGGTGGCCAGTAAACATAAACAACCCAAAGCCCAGGCAGTAGCCATATTCGATTACCTGGAAGAATTGGTGAAACAGCCTGATTTTTATGGGTGTCGTTTTTTGAATATCGTGTATGAAATGCCTTGTAATAATGATCACCTGCGGGAAAAAATAAAGAAACAGAAAGATGCCGTAAGGGCACTCTTCAGTCACATACTGCAACCCATTAAAAAGGAATCGCTGGCCGATGAACTATATACGCTTTTTGAAGGCGCTTTG
>CBIMFG010000282.1:0-6026 GCA_966243125.1 uncultured Niastella sp. | reverse complement strand
TCCAGCACGGCTATTTATGGTTCACGCGGCGCCAATGGCGTAATCATTATAACCACCAAAAGAGGCGCCACCGGAAAAATAAGAGTAGGCGCCAATGCCTATTATGGGGTAAACAAAGAAACCGGTTATCCGGTACCAATGACTGGTTCGCAGTTTGCCGAATTAAAACGCCAGGGCGCCCGCACTGCCGGTACCTGGAATTCTTCGGCCGATGACGCCAAGTTATTTGGTGCAGATCTGAAAGCCGTACAGGACGGTGTATCTACTTACTGGCCCGGGTTGTTGATGAAGGATGGTTCACAACAGGATTATGGGGTGAACGTAGCTTCGGGCAGCGACAAAACAAAAGTGTTCTTTTCATTCGATTATTTTAAAGAAAAAGGATTACTCAATAATGACTTCTCAGGTCGTTATACCTTAAGACTGAACATCGATCAAACTGTTATTGGAACGTTTAAAGTAGGATTGCAAAGCCAGCTAACTTATTATGATGAAAACAGACGTACCGATAACGTATTGACCGTTGCCAACAAAGTAATTCCTTATTATACGCCGTATGCGGCCGATGGTTCATTGGTACGGCAGCCGGGCGGCGCCAACCAAATTAACCCGCTGCTGGAGGAACTACCAGGCGCCTATATCAATGAAACCAATACTACCCGCGTTTTATCATCTGCTTATGCCGAGTGGAAACCATTCAGCAATTTGACCTTGCGTTCAAACCTGGGTATCACTACCGGTAGTAGCCGCAATGGATTGTTCCTGGGCGAAAACACCATCACCCGTTTTACCGCAACCGGTTCCCTGGCAAAAGTGGCCAATTCTACTGCTACCGATCTGATTTGGGAAAACATCATCACCTGGAATAAGAAGTTTGGCGATCATGCATTAGACGTTACCGCCGTAACCAGCTATATTTCCAGCGAGCTCGACAGCTCTTATGCACAGGGAACAGGACAGTTGATCCCCGGCCAGGGCTGGAAGGCGTTGTTGAACAACCCCAGCAACCCGGGCATCTTTAGTAATTACATAGGCAGCCACCTTACCTCAGGCGCATTACGCTTGAACTATAACTTCAGAGGCAAATACCTGTTAACCTTAACAGGCCGGGCCGATGGTTCATCTGTACTATTAAGGGAGAACCGCTGGTCGTTCTTCCCATCAGCAGCAGTGGCCTGGCGCATCATTGATGAAAACTTTATGCAGGAACAGCAGTTGTTCAGCGATCTGAAATTGCGCGGTAGTTATGGTATAGCCGGTAATGCAGCCGTTAAACCTTATTCAACAACCACCAGTTTAATACTCATTCCCTATTCCTTCAATGATGTAAGCATGCTGGCGTATGGTTTTGATCCGCAAAATGGTAACCGTAACCTGCAATGGGAGTTAACCGGCACACAAAACATTGGGATTGATTTCGGTTTGTTCAAGAACCGCATAACTGCCAGTGTTGATTACTACGATTCAAAAACCCGAGATCTGTTATTGCTGCGTCCATTACCCGGTTCATCGGGCCACACCAAAATAGTTGAGAACGTTGGTAAAACGCGTAACAATGGGGTAGAAGTGTCGCTGCGCACCGTGAATGTGCAAACCAAGGAGCTTACCTGGTCAAGCACGCTTACCTATACCCGCAATAAAGAGCGGATTACCGACCTGGTGAATGGGAAGAACGATGTGGCTGGTGGCCTGTTCATTGGTTCACCCGTAAGATCATTCTATGACTTTAAAAAAGAAGGCATCTGGCAAACACCCGATTCAGCCCTGGCCAGAAGCTTTGGTTATAAACCCGGCGATATCCGGGTAAGCGATCTGAGTGGCGATAAAGGCCAGCCCGATGGTAAACTGGATGCTACTTACGATAGAACCGTAGTAGGTTCAGCCGTGCCTGATTATACAGTTGGTTTCAGCAACGATGTTAGCTATAAGAACTTCGATCTGAATGTATATGTATTCGCCCGCGTAGGTCAAACGTTTGTATCGGATTATGCCAATAAGTTTGAACCCAATTCAATCGAGAATGGCGCCAACGTTAATTACTGGACACCAGAAAACCCAACAAACGATTATCCACGTCCCAACTCAAATATCTCAAGGGCCTCTATGCCATTTGCCACAACACTTGGCTATAAGGATGGTTCTTTTTTGAAGATCAGGAACATAACCCTGGGGTACACGCTTCCAAAAACAATGAGCCAGAAGTTTCATGTGAGCAGTTTACGCTGGTATGTAAGCGCCAAGAACTACTTCACGTTTGCTAAAGAAAAGGAGTACGATCCGGAAGGCGAAGGCTCGTTTGAACGGCCATTGACCAAACTGTTGGTTACCGGGTTAAATATTGAGTTCTAAACTTTATTCATTCTAGAATTAATTACTGCAAAATGAAAAACAGTATAAATAAAGTCATGGGGTTTGTGCTGGCGGGATCCCTGGTTTTTACGGCATGCGATAAAAAACTATCAGAATACAACCCCAGCGGTATGACCGCCGATGTTACTTATAAAAACGCGAAAGGTTTTGAAACATTGGTGAATGCATCTTACTCCTATACACGTTTCTGGTACGGAAAAGAAGAAGGATACAGTCTTTCTGAAATGGGTACCGACATTTGGACCAATGGCACCGGCGACGTGTTCCCCCAATTATCGCGCTACGATAACCTGCAGGGAAGTAACACCACTGCCCTTGGTATGGAGTGGGACAATTTTTACGCCGCCATTTATTTGATCAATACCGGTTTGGCGCAAATAAACGAGGTGGCCGATTATACCGATAAACAAAAGCAGAACCGGGGAGCTGAGCTGCACTTTTTGCGTGCTTTCTACTACTGGCATATTGTGGAGACCTGGGGTGGCGTACACCTTACCACCGAAGCTACCGCGCCGGGCGTAATTGAATCAACCGCCAACAGAACACCGGTTGAAGATTTCTACAAGCTGATCTTTGCCGATCTGGATTATGCCGTGAAGAATTTACCGGCTACCACTAACGACTATGGCCGCGTTACCGTTCCCATAGCTAAAGCCTTTCTGGCCCGCATGTATTTAACCCGTGGTATGAATGCAGAAGCAGCTGCCCTGGCAGAAGAAATAATAAAACCCAGCACCGGGTATCAATTGGTGCCCCGGTTTGGCGATCTGTGGAACATGGGCAACCTGAAGAACAAGGAAGTGATTTGGGCCGTTGATTATTCAACCAACCTGTCGCTGAACGACATGGCCACTTCAGCTTATCCCAGCGGCCACCCCCGTGGCGGTAACAGCGGACATATGCTGTTTTTGCAGGTATACGATCAGTTAAATACCGCCTTGCTGGCCCGTGATATACCCAATGGCCGGCCGTTTAACCGGTATATGCCCACAAAGGCGTTGCTGGACCTGTTCAATGAAAACGACGATTCCCGGTACCAGTCTTCCTTTCAAACCGTGTGGTTATGCAATAAAGCTGCCCGCACTGCTGGTAATGCTTTCAATACCAAAGATACTTTCAGCTTTAAAGTGGGCGATACGGTTTGCTATACGCCCAAGACTGCAATAGACACGAATATTACGAAAGCCCAACACTATACCACCTACGATATTTCGCGGGTGTACAATGCTGCCGGCGTTCCAACCAACAGAAGGTTTTATGCTTCGTTAAAGAAGTTCAAAGATTCAACCCGTACCTCCAGCGGCGAGGCGCAAAGCGCCCGCGATGTGTTTGTGATAAGGCTGGCCGAAATGTACCTGATTGCAGCCGAGGCCTATTTAAACCTTGGCAGACCCGATCTGGCAGCCAATCACCTGAACACCCTGCGTACCCGCGCTGCTATACCCGGCCATGAAGCGGCTATGCAGATAACGCCGGCCCAGGTTACCCTCGATTTCATTCTCGATGAGCGGGCCCGGGAACTGTGCGGCGAGCAATTGCGCTGGTTCGATCTGAAGCGGACGAATAAACTCATAGACCGCATCACCAGGCTGAACCCCGATGCCAGCCAATACATCAAAGCATACCAAACCGTACGGCCTATTCCGCAATCACAGGTGGATGCTGTTACCAATAAGAACGAGTTTTTCCAAAATCAGGGGTATCAGTAAAGCCCAGCTGAAAGCCACAAGCCGCAAGCTGCAAGCCGCAAGCTGCAAGCCGCAAAGAACTCTGAACCTGGAACTCTGAACCTGAAACTCAGAACCTGGAACTCGGAACTCTGAACTAAAAACTAAGAACATAGAACTAAGAACATAGAACTTTCTTTCAAAATCTTGCTGGCAGTCGCGTAAAGGGGTATGGTTCTGGGTAATTTTACGTTGATTGCCAGCATTTTATTTCCTACCCGTTTTATTATCGTTGCCGGTAACGTTTGCGTAAATAAAATTCCTAATTCGTTTCGGTGGGTTTAAATATCTGTGTACAATTGCTTTGAAAAACAGGTATTAACAGGTTACAGGTCACAGGTTTCAGGTATTCCTTGTAACCTGCAACTTGTAACCTGTAACTTTCATCTACCTTTTCCAGAAACAAAAACTACTGCAAGCGAACGCTCAAATCATTAAATCATCGGGTTGGATCCACTGGGCTCAATACCTTTGCATCTTATAAATTATTGAAGTAAACATCGTGTAATGAACAATTGGTTTAAAGCAGCAGCTGTACTAGGTTTAATGGCTTCTTCAACCGGCTTACTGGCCCAAAAGCTACCGGTTATCCAGCAAACCAGCTTCAAAAAAGATTCTACTTATATTACCAAATTTGGAGCCATTGCCGATGGTCAAACCTTAAACACGCAGGCCATCAATGCCGCCATTGATGCCTGTAATAAAAAAGGCGGTGGGGTAGTGGTAGTACCAGCCGGTTTGTGGATTACCGGCCCGCTCGTACTAAAAAGCAATGTAAACCTGCACCTGAAAAAAGGCGCCCTGTTACAATTCACCAAAGATTTTAATCAGTACCAGCTGGTTGAAGGCAACTGGGAAGGCATTCCCCAAATGCGCAACCAGAGCCCGATTTCAGCCACCAATGCTACTAATATTGCCATCACAGGTTTTGGTTGTATCGACGGTGGTGGCGAAGCCTGGCGCCAGGTAAGAAAAGAAAAGCTTACCGAAAGTCAGTGGAAAAAATGGACCTCACAAGGTGGGGTGGTAAGTGCAGATGGCAATAGCTGGTACCCTTCTGAACAATGGTTGAAAGCTACTAAAATGAAGAACCCCGGTGAGATCACGCCCGATAAAACACCGGAATTTTATAAAAGCATAAAAGATTTTCTGCGCCCTAACCTGATCGTGATCACTAAATGCAAAAAGGTGTTGCTGGAAGGGGTAACTTTTCAAAATTCTGCTGCCTGGTGTTTACACCCGTTGATGAGTGAAGACCTTACTGTGCGCAACGTTACCGTTAAGAACCCCTGGTTTGCACAAAATGGAGATGGCATTGATGTGGAAAGCTGCAACCGCGTACTGATCGAGAACAGTTCATTCGATGTAGGCGATGATGGCCTTTGTATGAAAAGTGGCCGCGATGAGGCTGGTAGAAAAAGAGGCATGCCCACCGAGAATGTGATCATCCGCGATTGTAAAGTATACCACGCCCATGGTGGTTTTGTAATTGGCAGCGAAATGAGTGGCGGCGCCCGCAACATTTGGGTTACCAACTGTACATTTATTGGAACCGATATAGGCCTGCGTTTTAAAACAACCCGCGGCCGTGGTGGTATTGTGGAGAACATCTATTGCAACGATATTCAAATGATCGATATCCCCGGCGAGGCTATCCTGTTCGATATGTATTATATGTCGGTTGACCCCGTAGCCCTGGCAGGTGAAAAACGTGAGTTACCCAAGGTAGAAACCCTGCCCGTAACAGACGCTACGCCTCAGTTCAAAAACTTTGTGGTAAAGAATGTGGTTTGTAATGGCGCGGCCAAAGGCATTTTCTTTCGCGGTGTGAAGTTGCAGGTATTTTTGATTCAGCTCTTTCAAAAAAGACATCTATATTGATTACCCACTTGCTTCTCCCATTTCAACGCCGGAAGGAAAAACCGGAAC
>CBIMFG010000281.1:0-6035 GCA_966243125.1 uncultured Niastella sp. | reverse complement strand
ATATACCGGCAGCGATTTCTTTGAGAAAATGGTAGCTGAGAAAAAAGGAAATGTGGTGGTGCTCTCGGGGAACAATCAAAAGAAAGCAGATTATATTTTAAGAAGTTTACAAAACGGGTTTAATGTTTTTGCCGACAAACCAATGGCTATTAACAGCAGCCAGTATGAACAATTAAAACAGGCATTTGACGCCGCAGGTAAAAACAAATTATTGTTGTATGATATTATGACGGAACGTTTTGAGATCACCAATGCGTTGCTGCGGGCCATCTCGATGGACCCGGACATTTTTGGCACGCTGGAGAAAGGTACTGTTGCCGACCCGGCCGTGGTAAAAACAAGTGTACATTATTTCTACAAATTTGTTTCAGGCAATGTACTTACCCGGCCCGAATGGTTCTTCGATGCTTCGCAACAAGGGGAGGGTATTGCCGATGTAATGACCCATTTGGTTGACCTGGTGCAATGGGAATGTTTTCCTGACCAAACAATAGCTATAAAAGACCTGCAGTTGGATAGTGCCAAACACTGGACAACCGACTTAAGCCTGAACCAATTTAAAGCGGTGACAAAAGCGACAGCATTTCCCGCATTTTTAAAAGGCAGCGCCGCTAATGATACGTTACTGAAAATTTTCTACAACGGCAGCATCAACTACACCATTAAAGGCGTGCATGCAAAAACTACTGCACTGTGGGATTACCAGGCCACTGCAGGCGGAGATAACTACTACGCGCTGATGCGCGGTACCAAAGCACGGCTTGTGATTAAACAGGGTGAAGCAGAAAAATACAAGCCCACCCTTTATATTGAACCGGTTGATAAGAACTTCAATCCAACAGAAGCGTTTAAAAAAATTCAGTCAAAATTCCCCGGGGTTCAACTGGTACAATCGGCAACCGGCTGGCAGGTGGTGCCGGGCGACAATTACAAAGAAGGGCATGAAGAGCATTTTGCCCGGGTTACACAAAACATGTTGCAATACCTCAACAACAACAACATGCCGGCCTGGGAAGTGCCCAATATGCTGGCTAAATATTACCTTACTACAAGCGCCTTGCAACTGGCCGAAAAAAATCAAACAAACTGAAAATAGATCAGGGAAGCAGCGGCAGCTGTCATTAGTACCAACGTTATAATGCCCAGCGTATTCGATAATTTACCATTCGTATACGCTGACATTATTTTTTTATTGTTGCCAATGTGCAACACAATCGCAATAATAACAGGGGAGGTGAGGCCATATAAAATGGCGGTATAATACAGTGCCTTTATGGGACTAAGGCCAATATAATTGATGAGCAGCCCCACCAGCAGCGAAACCGAAATAACCAGGTAAAACTCTTTGGCCTGCCAGTACTTTTTATCAAGGCTTGCCCGCCAGCCAAATGTTTCGGCAACTATATACGAAAGCGAACCGGTTAATACAGGAATAGCCAACAGGCCGGTGCCTACTACCCCCAACGCAAACAACAGGTATGAAGCCTTGCCGGCAACCGGTTCCAGGGCTTTGGCAGCCTGTTCAACCGTATCGATATGCGTTATGCCATGCGGATTTAACGCAGTTCCTGTTGCCAGAATAATAAAGAACATGACCAGCGTTGATAAAAGCATTCCGAAATTAACGTCGAGCTGCATTTTTTTGATGAGGCGGAAAACAAAATTGCGCTCCCGGCTATCGGGATCATCTTTTGTTCGCCTGATGAGTTTTCTGCGGGCAAGCACCAGTTGTTTTGCGTGCTTAACATCTTCGGCTTCCATAGTTACCTGCCAGAAAAATAAATAAGGAGAAATAGTGGTACCCAGGATGGCCACCAGCATTTCAATAAAATCCTTATTAAATTGAATGGTAGGAACAAACGTATTCTTCAACACCTGCATCCAGTTGGGGCTGGTAAAAAAAGGAACAGCAATGTATAACAACATAGCCAGACACAGATACTTTAAAACAGCCACTATTTTTTCATAAGGCAAAAACACAATAAGCAGAAAAAGTACGATCGTAAAAGCAACACTAAAAACCATTGGTTTAACAGCAGGGAAAATAAGATGCGCCACAGCGCCCATGCCTGCAATGTCGGCCCCAATATTCAGGATGATCGCAGGAATACTGAACAGCATCATTAAATACAAAAGCCATTTGGGATAATGTTTCTTTAAAGTAGTGGTAAGGCCCACTGTTGTTACCAGCCCAATACGTGCGCACATTTCCTGAATGCCCGCCATAAGGGGAAATGTTATTAATGCCGTCCACAACGTTTTTAAACCAAACTGGGCGCCTGCCTGCGAATAGGTAGCAATACCCGATGGATCGTCGTCACTGGCGCCGGTTATTAAGCCGGGCCCCAATACTTTCATTACTTTTTTTGCTCTTAGTAAAAACCCGGTTGATTTCACCATAAGGTCACTACATTAATAAATATGCCAGCCCATTGGAATAGCTAAAATGTAAGGTCTTACACTTATACGGGATAAATATTTTCATTATATGAAATCAGAGGTACGATCTTTGTATGACGAAATAAATATATTCAAATTTAATCTCTATGAAATCAAATTTTCTCTCGGTTTTATTCCTTGGATTACTGTTTGCCTCATCCATGAGTTCCTGTTCAAAAAATGATGGTGGCGATAAAGCCCAATTACAAGTGCGTTTAACAGATGCACCTGCCGCTTACGATCAGGTTAACATCGACATCAAAGATGTACAGATCAATGTAACCGGTGATGATGACAAGGGCTGGCAATCGTTACCAGGCGTAAAAGCGGGTATTTACAACCTGCTCGATCTGGTAAATGGCAAGGACACGCTGCTGGTGAATGCAGATATTCCTACCGGCAAACTGCACCAGATCCGTTTGATTTTGGGCGATAACAACAGCATTGTAAAAAGTGGCATCAGCGTTCACCTGGAAACACCCAGCGCACAACAAAGCGGTTTAAAACTGAATGTGCAGCAGGATGTAAAAAGCGGCATACTCTACACCATGGTACTGGACTTTGATGCAGCCCGGTCAATTGTTGATGCCGGCAGCGGTAAGTACAATCTGAAACCGGTTATCCGCACAGTTTTGAATGCAGTAGGCGGAAGTATTAAAGGCGCTGTTACACCTATTTCATTTTTAACAGCGGTATATGCCATCAATGGTACCGATACCCTGTCAACTTTCACTGATGTCAACGGTGCTTATTTGATAAAAGGCGTACCGGCTGCTACTTACAACATGCTGTATAAAGCAACCGATGCAACTTATCAATCACAAATAAAAACAGGCGTTGTGGTAACTACCGGTAATGTAACCGTAGTAGATACCGTTCGTTTGCAAAAATAATTGTGAGATCCAATTCCATTTTGCAGTGATAAAAGCCCCGATGTAAAAGTCGGGGCTTTTTGCTTTATCTATTACCGTTTCAAAAACTGTTGGGTCTTTTGAATGGTTTTTCCTTTCATAATGAAATAGTAATTACCTGCGGGCAGGTGTTGAATGCTCACCGGGAACGTGGTATTACCGTTAATGTTTTTGCTTTGTTGATATACTACATGTCCGGTAACATCGGCTATTTGCAGCGTAATAGCCTCATGCGCGTCTATTTGCACATACAATACATTGGCAGCCGGGTTGGGCGATACCTGTAAGTGTTGTGCGTTGCCTTGCCGTTTTACCGGAATGGTACGGCTGTATTTAAATGATCCGTTCTCGTCGTTTATTTTCAACCGGTAAAAGCTGGTTGTGGTGAGCGGATGGGCATCGGTAAACGCATAATTGTTTACCAGATCAAAACTATTGTTTACCGCTGTTGAGCCTATGGTTTCAAATTGCTTTCCATTGGCGCTTCTTTCAATAGTAAAACCGGCCATATTTTCTTCGCGGGTAGTTTTCCATTGCAGCTGTACGGTAGTGTTATTGTCAACCACCTCAAAGTTCAGCAGGGTAAGCGGTAAAGATGTTGCCGGTATGAGTTGTAACAAAAATGCACCAGTGTTGGGGGCACTGAGATTATTTATTAATGGACCCGAATTGAAGTCGACAGTGCCGTGAAAAATACCGGAAAGATAAATTTTGTCGGGCGTTGTTACTGCCAGTGAAAATCCGGTATCATCACCGGTATCGCCGAAACTGGCAGCCCATGAATTGGTACCGTCAGGTGCATATTTTAGAATGTATACGTCAGCATTGCCATTTGAGTGCATATCAAATGTGCCAGTGCCGATATCAATACTAACGATACCATCAAAATTACCGGTTGCATATACATTGCCTGCGGCATCCACTTGGATGTCGGCGCCATAATCATCAGCTGCATCACCTATGTGAGTAGCCCATACAAAGTTGCCCAACGCATCGAGTTTTACAATGTAGCTATCTATACCGCCTGCCGAATGCAGTGTTTGTATACCGGTGGTGACAAAGTCAAAATCAATAGCATCATCAAAATACCCGGTAGCATACAGGGCGCCGGATGCATCTACTGCTATAGCTGAAGGGATCGTAAAATTTGAAGGACCGCTTAATTGTTTGGCCCATACAAAGTCACCTGAGGCATCTAATTTCAGAAAGAAAGTATTATCCCCATGGCCGGTAAGTGTGGTGTTTCCCGGGCCTGGGTCAAAATCAGCCGTACCGCCCAAAGTACCGCTTGTATATACATTGCCCAAAGCATCAACCGCAATAGCGTAGCCTGTACCGCCATTCAATACATCTTTTGCCCATACAAAGTCGCCATCTGTGTTTAATTTTGAAATAAAAAGGCTGTTATTATTGAGCGCCCCCAGGTTATATACGCCCACGCCGGGATCCATATCAATCTCAGTACCCAAAAAGCCGGTGGTATACACGTTACCTGCCGCATCTACAGCAATGGCATTACTCTCAACACTGCCACCTGTGAAGCTTTTAGCCCATACATATTCACCATCGGTATCGAGCTTTACAATAAAAGGATTGAAGTTACTATTGGACCAATTGGTGGCCGTGAGGGGGTGGGCGTCAGGGCCGGGGTCAAAATCAAGCGTTCCCTGAAAATTACCGGTTATATAAACATTGCCCAACGCATCCAGCGCCATGCCCTCTAGGTCTTCGGAAGGGGTGTCGCCAATGGTTCTTACCCACAGCAGGTTGCCGGTAGCATCGTATTTGGTAAGGTAGATGTCGTCCTCACCAATGGGTGTAAAGGTTTGTGTACCGGAAGGATCAAAATTTGTTTCATCAGTAAAAGTACCGGCCGTGTATACGTTACCGGCTGCATCTACAGCTGTTGCTACAGGCAGCACGCCGCCGTCGCTGATAGCATGTTTTGCCCAGTTATACTTTGACTGTGCATTACAAATTGAAATAACAGAGAGTGAAAAAAACAGTAATGTAAATTTTTTCATGGGAAGGATTACAGTAATTAGGTATTTAAATAATGAATAGTTCTCATGTGTCTTATTGGAAAGACTGGTAGTAACGTTGATGAACAGCGTTTATTGCAGGTTGTAATATGTACAAAAAAGCCGCCCCTGAAAACAGGGACGGCTGGTATTTATACTTGCATATGAAACTACTCCTGTATGCGACGAAGCTCTACATTGCTGACACTAAAACTGGGGTCGCCAAAACTACCACCACCATTACAACCAGCTTTGATCACTACATAGTTTGTTCCGGTAACGCCAAATACTATATCAACAGTTTTTGTGCCGCTAAAACCCACCCAATTGTTCCAGGTAATAAAACTAAGCCTTGCTTTATTATTGCCGCCATCCTGGTTGTAATCAGCACCGGCAGCAGGCTCTTTTGAACCAGCCCATACTTCCAGCCAGGCAACGTTAGGTGCGCCGTACGAAGCAGTCATGGAAAAACGGTACTTTTTATTGGCTACCACCTGCACTGTCTGGTATATACCACCATTAGGCGTTGAGGTCTGGGGCACCGGTGTTACTGAAATGGATGCGTTATAAGTATTATTTTTTATTACCCAGTTTACTTTATTGTTGGGATTTGCATTAAATGTATTCCAGTATTGCTCGTCACCGGGATTCATTTTCCCTCCTC
>CBIMFG010000280.1:0-6044 GCA_966243125.1 uncultured Niastella sp. | reverse complement strand
TGTATAACCCACTTGACACCTGGTGCTGAGCGGCAGTAGAAGCATCAAATTGTTCCATTAACCAGTAGCAGATCTTCAGCACATCTTTCACGTATACAAAATCGCGCAGCTGCTGGCCATCTTTATAGCCTTCTTTGTGCGATTTGAACAGTTTCACTTTGCCCGACTGGTTTATTTGTTTGAACGAATGCCAGATCACGCTGGCCATACGGCCTTTATGAAATTCGTTGGGGCCATATACATTAAAGAACTTCAACCCCGCCCAAAATGGCGGTTGGGTGGTTTGTTCCAGCGCCCATTTATCAAACTCATTTTTTGAAACGCCGTACGGGTTCAATGGTTTCAGTGAATATACCACAGCGTGGTCATCATTATACCCTTGTTCGCCATCACCATAAGTAGCGGCTGAAGAAGCATACACCACCGGTACGTTGTTCTCTACGCAGTAATTCCAGATCTTTTGGGAATACTCCACGTTCAAATGCTGGTGTACGCTATAATCAAATTCGGTAGTATCGGTACGGGCGCCAATATGGAAGATAAAATCAATGGCAGGTTTGTTTTCGGCCAGCCATTCAAAAAAGTCTTCGCGCTCAATTTTCTCGTCGTATGTTTTGCCTTCGAGATTTTGCATCTTTTCAGGCTCGGTAAAATCATCAACCAGAATAAGCTGGTTATACCCTTTTTCATTCAGGAAACCGGTTAAACAACTTCCAATAAATCCGGCGGCGCCGGTCACTACTATTTTACTGTCTTTGTTCATTTGTCTATACGTGAATGTTCATCATAAAATCGGACCAATAGTCAGTAGTGAGTAGTCAGTAGTGAGTGGGTTTCCGATTGCTCAGAAGTCTAAATAATCGCGAGATTACTCACTACTCACAACTCACTACTCACAAAGCGCTAAGCGCGTGCTCAGATTCATGAACGGCTAACAGGTTCTCAATAGCCGTATCATATTTATTTTTCCAGGCATCAATAGTGCCCCAGTCTTTACCATCTACTTTTATGGCGCCGCTGGTTACCTGTCCCAGTTGTTCGTAAGGATGGTTGCCCACTACTTTTTTAAAGGCATCTACCTTATCGGCCTTCACACTTACTACCACGCGGCTTTGCGCCTCGCCAAACCAATAAGCATCTTTACGAATGTCGGCTTTCGCTGCGTTCACCTCAACACCCAGGTTGCGGTTAAAGCAGCTTTCGAGCAGTGTTACCACCAGGCCGCCTTCGCTGGTATCGTGGGCAGAAGCAATTACACCCGCTTTGATCAGTTCTGCGATCTTGTTTTGCAGGGTAGCTTCTTCTTCCAGGTCAAAATGTGGGGCCGGACTGAACTCTACCTTTTTTACTTTATGTAAATATTCAGATGAATTGATGTCGTTGCGGCTGGTACCAATCAGGAACAACTGATCGCCGGCAGCTTTAAAATCCATCGTCATTTTCTCATTCACATTATCCAGCAAGCCTACCATGCCAATGGTTGGGGTTGGATACACCGCGCCATCGGGGTTCTGGTTGTAGAAACTTACGTTACCACCGGTTACAGGGGTATCAAATTTCAAACAGGCTTCGCTCATTCCTTTTAACGCATATACGAACTGGTAGTACACCTGCGGATCGTATGGGTTACCAAAGTTTAAACAGTTGGTAATGCCTAAAGGTTGACCGCCACTGCAAACGATGTTACGGGCAGCTTCAGAAACGGCAATCATGCCACCGGTAAACGGATCGGCATATACGTACCGGCTGTTACAATCTGTTGTAAGGGCCAGTCCTTTATTGGTTGGCTTGGCAATTACTACTGCTGCATCAGATGGCTGATTGGTAGTAGCAGTACCGGCGCCTACCATGCTGTCGTATTGCACATATACCCAACGTTTGTTGGCAATGTTGGGGATGGTGATCACCTGTTCAGCCACCGCTTTTAAATCGGCAGGCACTTCAATTGATTCAGCGTTGAAAGCTTTTATTTGTTCGAAGTAAGCCGGCTCTTTGTACTCGCGGGTATATTGCGGCGCACCGCCACCCAGTACCAGTTCATTGGCAGGAAGAGCTGCTTCATGCACGCCATTCATATAGAAATTAAGAATGCCATCGCCGGTTACTTCACCAATCTCTGAACAAGGCAGGTCCCACTTTTCGAATACGGCATTTACTTCCGCTTCGCGGCCTTTTTCCACCACCATCAGCATACGCTCCTGGCTTTCGCTCAGCAACAGTTCCCAGGCCTTCATATTTTTTTGACGGGTAGGCACTTTATCCAGGTCAATGCGCATCCCTACTTCGCCTTTGGCGCTCATTTCGGCAGTAGAACAAATAATACCCGCTGCACCCATATCCTGCATACCTACTACAGCACCGGTTTGAATCACTTCCAAACAGGCTTCCAGCAGTTTCTTTTCCTGAAAGGGGTCGCCCACCTGTACGGCAGGTAATTCTTCAGCACTTTCGGCAGTAATATCGGCTGAGGCAAAAGAAGCGCCGCCAATACCATCTTTACCGGTAGCAGATCCTACAAAGAACACAGGGTTACCAATGCCTTTGGCGGTTGCAGAAATGGTTTCGCCATTTTTTACAATACCAACGCTCATGGCGTTTACCAGCGGGTTGGTATGATAACATTGTTCAAAATATATTTCACCACCCACGGTTGGTACGCCAAAGCAGTTGCCATAATGGCCAATGCCATGTACAACACCAGCCAGCAGGTGCTGGGTTTTGGCTTCTTTCAGGTTACCAAAACGCAGGGAGTTGAGCGAGGCAATAGGCCGGGCGCCCATGGTAAAAATATCGCGGTGAATACCCCCTACCCCGGTTGCGGCACCCTGAAAAGGTTCAATAGCCGAGGGGTGGTTATGAGATTCTATTTTAAATACTACACCAAAGCCATCGCCAATATCCATTAAACCCGCATTTTCCTCACCGGCCTTCACCAACATCTTTTTGCCTTCGCGGGGTAATGTTTTTAACCACTTAATTGAATTTTTGTAACTGCAGTGCTCACTCCACATACCGCTGAAGGCGCACAATTCGGTAAAATTGGGCGTACGGCCAAGCTTTTGCTTTATTAAATCAAATTCTTCTTCGGTAAGTCGTAGTTGTTTAGCAGTTTTTACTGTTACTTCCATATTAATTAATATAGTTAAAATGCTGATTGATCGTAAATTAGCGCCGGAAAAACAGCAGGCTCCGGGTGCAAATACCCTCATAGCCAGCTTTTTACCGTTAGCCTTTTGTTAAACAGCTTTTTAAGAAAGCGCAAAAGTACAAACAGTCTGTCATCTTATTGATAAATTTATCCCGATTTACCACCTCATGACCATCGCATTCGTTCATAACAATAAAGCTTTTTTGCCTGCACTGGACGCTTACAGCCGTTTCTTTGCGGGCTACAATATATCGTGTGAAATAGTTGATAAAAACGAGCTGGGCCTCATACACCGGCATGTGGAGTGGTGGATTATGGGGGTAGACCTCTCCAAACCAAAAGAAGGCATCTATAAAATTCACGAATACAGCTCCTCCTCGGTACCCCCCGGCCGCTGGTGGAAGAACTGGTGGAAAAGTTTTTTTAGCGCCCAACCCGATTTCAGGTTGTATTTAAATGACTATGTAAAAAAAGCTTTCAATCTGCACGATCACATCCCTTTTGGCTACCGCGAAATGGGTGTACCGGAACAATGGCTGCAGGCCGATCCTTTTTTACACGAACGCGAATATGATTTTGTTTATACGGGCGACCTCTCGGCAGTGCGCCAGCCCGAACAACTGTTGAACTGTTTTAGTACCGGGGCATTAAAACACAAAACCCTGTTGCTGATAAGTAAGCACTACGAACAGCTGCAAGCCAGGTATGCCAACTACGAGAACATTGTATTTATGGGCCCTGTGCCCTACAGCGCCATGGACACCTACATCTTAAAGGCCCGCTTTGGCATTAATTATGTTCCTGATAAAGAACCTTTTAATCAACAAACGGCCGTGCGGTTCCTGGAATATGCCGCGCTGGGTTTACCCATTATTACTTCCCGCTATGCCTGGGTAGAAAAATTTCAGCAACAATATGGCGGCAATTTCTTTTACCTGGAACCAGACCTGTCGAATTTTAACTGGGAGCAGGTAAATAGCGTGGCCTATTCAAAACCCGAGATGGAAAGCTTTACGTGGGAGCAGCAGATTCGTAAATCGGGGGTACTAGAGTTTTTGGAATCTAAGTTTCCTGAATTGAAATTTTAAAGCAGTTCTGTGTTCTTTGTTCTGAGTTCTATGTTTTTTGTTCTGAGTTCTCTGTTCTTTGTTCTATGTTCTTTGTTCTTTGTTCTCTGTTTTTGTATTTAGCTTACAGCTTGTAGCTTGTGGCTGTTTTCTTGCAGCTTGCAGCTGTATTTGTTGCTTTCAGCTTTAGGCTTATGGCTTAAAGCTGTTTTGGGCTTGTGGCTGTTTTCTTTAACTTGCCTTCTATGACCATTTGTTTTATCCATCCCCATAAAGCATTTCTACCCGGTGTTATCATTTATAAAGATTTTTTTAAGCAGTATGAAGGGATCACAATAAAAGAGGTTAAACCGCAGGATGCGCATACTGTATGCTGCGATGTAGAATGGCATTTTATGGGGCAACAAATGCGACGTAACAAAAAGGTCATTACCATTCACGAATATGTATCTGCAGCCGTTCCACCCTTCAGCATATTAAAAGATACTGTCAAAAAGCTGATCAATGCCCAACCGGATTACCGTATTTTCGGCAATGATTATGCTTTGCAACAATACCGGCCTAAAGACAAGATCCCATTCGGCATAAGGGATTATGGCATTCCGGAAAATGTAAAACTGTTGCCTGCTGCTGAAAAGAAATATGATTTTGTATATGTAGGTACGGTAGATAGAAGCCGGAAAATAGAAGGCTTACTCGATCGTTTTGCCAGCGGCGCCTTACGTAACCGCAGCCTGCTGGTACTTACCCGCGATTATGATGCACTGGCCAACACTTATTCAGGCGCGGGCAACATTACTTTTAAAGGGCCCATCCCTAATCAGGAAGTGTATGCGCACATGCAACAGGCCCGCTTTGGCATTAACTATATGCCAAACGTTATTCCTTATAATCAACAAACATCAGCCAAATTCCTCGACTATGCAGCCTGCGGAATGCCGGTTGTAACCAATGATTATAACTGGGTGCGTAACTTTCAAAAACAGTTTGGCGGAAACTATTTTTACCTGAATGCCGACCTGAGCAACTTTAACTGGGAACAGATAAACAACTATCACTACGAGCTTCCCGACCTAACCAGCTGGTCAAGGGAAAAACAGATTAGAAGATCGGGCGTGTTAGCCTTTTTAGAATCTAAGTTTACGGGAGTAAAATTTGGTTAGTAAGCGTGGGTTCCAGGTTCCAGGTTGCAGGTTGCAAGTTCCAGGTTGCAGGTTACCAGTCACCGGTTGCCCGTTTCGCGGCGGTTTCCGCGCAGAGGTGTATTGCTTGCGGCTTGCGGCTTGCAGCTTGCGGCTTGCAGCTTGCGGCTTGCAGCTTGCGGCTTGCAGCTTGGAGCCTTGTATTGCTTACAGCTTAAGGCTTATAGCTTACAGCTGATTCCTATTCCGCCCAATCATTATTTAACGTAGCAACATACTCGTCGATCACCATTTTAATGTTGAACTTTTTGATCACCAGGGCGCGGCCGTTGCGGCCAAGGCGGGTCCTTTCTTCCAACGACAGGTTAATGATCCGTTCCATTTTATCGGCCAAATCAAACGGGTCGTGCGGCTGACATAAAAAGCCGGTGGTATTATTCACTACCACTTCTTTACAACCGCGGTTATTGCTGGTGATCACCGGCAGCTCCATACTGGCGGCTTCCATCAGGCAACGCGGAACGCCTTCGTTATAAAAGGAGGGAAAAACAAAACAATCGGCCCGTTGTAAAAACGGACGCACATCTTTGGCGAACCCGCCATAATGGATCAGTCCTTCCTTTTGCCAGCGATCCAGGTCTTCCTGAGCAATAGAATCAGGGTGATGCTGTTCAAAAAAGCCGATCA
>CBIMFG010000279.1:0-6051 GCA_966243125.1 uncultured Niastella sp. | reverse complement strand
GAAGGACCTGCCTGCAACAGGCAACGGGTTATGGTTTGCTCCAGGCCTTCCAGGTAGTCAAGCGGATGCTGCCTGAACTGGTTAACGCCCGGGTCACAATACAAACCATCTTTCCAGCGGGGATAATAAAAAACTGCTGATGCAACTTCCTGCCCATTGGCAGCGTTGGCGATGATTGACCGCACAGAATCGGTGCCATAGTCAACCCCTATTACATAATTTTCTTTTTTCATATCGGCAACTAAAACAAGTGAGTTTTTATTGTCTGATCTAAACCAAGAACGTGTTTCATGATAGCAAAGATACGACGCGAATCGCCCTCTAAGCCTATTTGTGTCAAAGTAACACTTAAACAATGAATTATCAAAGATTACTTGTTGAATGGTTGGGGAAATATTAGGGTAAACCCGTAGGGTGGGGTAGGGAGAGCTAATGGTTTTAGCGTTTTTTTAGTGGTACGGGGAATGAAAAGCGGCTAATTGGTTAAAAATAAGCAGAATAGTTGGGAGAAAGTTGCCAAGTTAACACGTTGACAGGTTAACAGGTTGACCAGTTAACCTGTTGACCAGTAAATGCAAACCTCGCGTAACACAGAACAAAGAACATAGAACTAAGAATCTGGAACGCTGAACTCGGAATCTGGAACTGCAAAAATTCGTCTCCAAAAAGTAACCTGTTGCCTACAAAAAAAGCCCGGTTGTCATTCGATAAGTAGGGGTAATACTAAAAAATCTACTTTCGTATTGTAAATGTTACACTTGAAAGGGAAGATCGTAAATATTCTATTGCATGTGTTGTTCACGGCACTGATTGTGGTGGTGCCCATATTCGTAATTCCATTGAAGGAACCGAACCCCGATTTTTTACAATGGGGAGGTATTGCTTTTACGGCCCTGCAAACGGCGGGTTTTTATTTTAATGCCTATGTGCTGTATCCGAAATTCCTGTTGAAGAAAAGGCTCTTCCTGTACATTCTGTCTGTTTTAACCATTAGTGCCGTGTTTGCCCTGCTGCCTGGGTGTATGATGGTAATAGCGGGTAAGCCTGCTTATGTGATCTTTGCCGGTTTTGTGGTAAAAGTGTTTATCGGGTTGTTTGTAATGGGTACGGCCACCAGCTACCGCTTTATTCTGGATGTAATGTGTAATGAACGGTTGCAAAAGGAAACCCTGGCAACGGAATTGTCGTTTTTACGCTCACAGGTAAGCCCGCATTTTATGTTCAATGCGCTCAACAGCATGGTGTCGCTGGCGCGCAAAAAATCGGATCTGCTGGAACCGGCTTTGTTGAAGATGTCGAACCTGATGCACTACATGCTGTACGATTCAGACGAGGAAAAAGTAAGCCTGCATAAAGAGGTGGAATACATTCGCAGTTATATCGATCTGCAAACCATGCGGTTTGGCGATTCGGTAAAGATCCTCTTTATGGTGGAGCCGGGTAATTACGCGCATTGTATTGAACCCATGCTGCTGATCCCGCTTATTGAAAATGCGTTTAAGCATGGGGTAAATGTAGCCGAGGAGCCGGAGATTGATATCCGGTTAACAGCAACAGAAACAGAAGTATTGCTATTAGTGAAGAACAAAACGATAGCCTATGATACCCAGCTGGCCGATAAAACCGGTGGAATTGGGTTAACCAATCTGGAACGGCGGTTGAAGATCCTGTATCCGGGTAAGCACCACTTGTCTGCTCAAAAGAACAGGAACTGGTTTCATGCCTCCCTTAAAATTATAACGCATGATTAAATGCCTGGCTGTTGATGACGAAGTGTTATCGCTCGATCTGCTGGAAGACAACATCAAACGCATTCCCTTCCTGCACCTGGTACAGCGTTGCAAAAACGCTTACGAGGCTATGGATGTGTTGCGCAGGGAGCCTATTGACCTGTTGTTCCTGGATATTCAAATGCCGGGTGTTACCGGTATTCAGTTTTTGCAGTCGCTCACCCATAAACCCGTGGTGATCTTTATAACTGCCTTTAAAAAACATGCGTTGGAAGGCTTTGAGCTGGATGTGCTGGATTATCTGGTTAAACCCGTAGCCTTTGAACGTTTTCTGAAAGCCGTGAACAAGGCAGCCGATTTCTGTACGCTGAAAAAGCAAGGCGCGCAGGCGCCGGTGGCACAACCCACCAACGATTACTTTTTTGTAAACGTAGAATACAGCCTCGTAAAAATTGCCGTGCAGGAGATCACCCATATAGAATCTTTACGCGATTATATGAAGATCTATCTGCTGCAAAACGACAAACCCGTTCTCACCAAACTGGCCATGAAATCACTGGCCGATAAACTGCCACCCGCCCGTTTTGTACGCGTGCATAAATCATTTATGATAGCCATTGATAAGATCTCGTTCATTCGCAAGAACCGGGTTTATATAGGTAATCACATTATACTCGTGAGTGATTTTTATAAAGAGGAATTGTTGAAAGCGATTAGTCATAAGTTATAAGTTAACCAGTTAACCAGTTAACCTGTTAACCTGTTGACCAGTTGATCAGTTCACTGGTTAACTGATCAACTGGTCAACACGCAACTATAAAAATCTCGTCTACACAAAAGCTCATCATATCGAAACAATCCCCTGAGTAGCCTATCGCATTTTAACCGGCATAATCTATCCCGCAAATTTGATGCATAAAGTAATCACCCACTTATGCTATCACATTTCCATTCACTACTTGTTGCCTGTTTGGTGCTAAGTTTAATAACACCCGCCCCCTTGCAGGCGCAACAAATTACACAAACTGTAAAAGGCACTGTTATTGACAAGGCCTCCGAAAAACCGTTGGTAGGTGTGAGCGTACAGGTTACCGGAATACCTGGTGGCGTTATCACCGATTCAACCGGCACTTATAAACTCATAAATGTACCGGTAGGCCGCCAGCGCATCTCTTTCACGTGTATCGGTTATAAACCGGTTTCTATACCCGAGGTGCTGGTTACCATTGGTAAGCAGGTAATACTGGATGTATCGCTCGAAGAATCTATTCATGCGCTGAACGAAGTAACGGTGTCGGCGCCCCGTACCCGAAAGGGGATGGCCCTGAGTGAATTTGCCGGCAGCAGTGCGCGCTCCTTCAGCATGGATGAAGTGACCCGCTATGCCGGTGGCCGTAACGACCCGGCCCGGCTGGCCAGTAATTTCGCCGGCGTATCTTCTACCAACGATTCCCGCAATGATATTGTAGTGCGGGGCAATTCGCCTACTGCCGTTTTGTGGCGCATGGAAGGCGTTCCCATTCCCAACCCCAATCACTTTAGTACCCTGGGTACAACCGGCGGACCGGTAAGTGCACTCAACACAAACGCCTTAAAGAATTCTGATTTTTATACCGGCGCCTTCCCTGCTGAATATGGTAATGCCAGCGGCGCCGTATTCGACCTGTCGTTACGTACCGGTAATAAAGATAAAGTGGAAAAGACGCTGCAGCTGAATGCGTTCAGTGGACTGGAAGCCATGATCGAAGGGCCGATGAGCAAAAAAAAGAACGGTTCTTCCTTCCTGATAGGTTACCGGTATTCTTTTGCGCAATTAGCGCAAGGCATTGGGTTGAACATAGGTACCGAAGCCGTTCCCAAATACCAGGACCTGATCTTTAACCTTAATTTCGCCAATTCAAAAGCAGGTAAGTTCAGTTTGTTTGGAATGGGTGGTACCAGCAAGATTGATTTCATTGGGGCCGAGTTGGATTCTACCGATCTGTTTGCTGATTCGGATGAGGATACTTATTTTAAATCGCGGATTGGAATAGTAGGGTTGAAGCATACCATTGATGTGGGCCACAATTCCTACATCCGTTCGGTTTTGTCGTATTCCTACACCAGCAACAGCGGCGATGTTTACAAGTATTACGATTCATTGCCCAACCGGCAGTATATTGCCCACCAGGAAACCAAAAATACCGGGTTGCGTTTAAGTACCTACATCAATTCAAAACTCAATTCCCGGTTTACCCTAAGGGGCGGGTTTTTAGCTGAACAAAACGGCCTTGATACCTATAACGAAACACGCGAGGGGCGCCCCGGCTGGGAAGTACTGCGGAACTATAATGGCACTAGCTGGTTATTGCAACCTTATGTGCAGGGTAAATACCGGTTTACAGAAAAGCTGTCACTCAATGCCGGTGTGCATGGCATGTATTACACCTTTAATGAAGCGGCGGCAGTTGAACCACGCGCCTCGTTGAGTTATGCGTTGGACAATACAAAAACCATTACAGTAAGTTATGGCTTGCACAGCCAGTTACAACCAACGCCGGTGTATTTGTATCAAAGCATGCTGCCTAATGGTACGTATGACCAAAGCAATCGCGATCTTGGTTTCACCAAAGCGCATCATTACATTTTGGGGTACGACTGGAGCTTTGCCAAAGACTGGCGGCTGAAGGCAGAAGCCTATTATCAATCTGTTTTCAACGCTCCGGTTGAAAAAACGCCCAGTGGATTTTCTATTTTGAACAGCGGCGCCGATTTTACTTTCCCTGAAAAAAGCGGACTGGTTAACAATGGTACCGGCTTTAACCAGGGCGTGGAGCTCACCATCGAGAAGTTTTTCAGCAAAGGGTATTACCTGCTCACTACCGCTTCTTTGTTCGATTCACAGTACAAAGGCAGTGATGGTATCGAGCGCAATTCCACTTTCAATAACCACAGTGTACTGAATATACTGGCCGGTAAAGAATTTAAAATGGGCAGCAGCGGCCGCAATGTATTTACGGTTGATGTTAAAATGGCGTATTCAGGTGGCCGGTATTATACGCCCGTTGATTTGGCCGCCTCTGAACGCACCGGTATCGAAAAGCTCGATGAAACCCGCTTCAACTCAGAACAGTTTCCTGATTATTTCCGGCTCGATACCCGTTTTGGTTTCCGGTTAAACAGCGGTAAACGCAGGCTCTCGCAAACCATTTACCTCGATCTGCAGAACGTAACCAACCGCGACAACGTATTTATTCGCCGGTACAGCGAGGTGCATAAACAGGTGGCCACAGTTTACCAGATCGGCTTCTTTCCTGATATCATGTACAAGATTCAATTTTAATGTTGAATATCGAATGTCCAATTTTCAATGTTGAAGTGAAAGCAAAATCTAAAAAAGCAAAGAGCCCTTCTTTATGGAACAGGCTCTTTGTATTTATACTTCAATATTCAACATTCAATATTCATCATTTGCAAAACTTGCCTGAACAATGCAACTCTTTCATTGTACTGTTGCAACAACACCGCCTGGTTTTGGGCCCTGATAAAATTATGTCCCTCATACCGGGCGCCATAATAGCTATCGTTGTTCAAATGATCGGTTAAAAAACGCAATGCCTGCATATAGATCATAAACTGACCCGCATACACAAAATGCTTTTTTTCAACGTCGGTTAATTCGTTGCGCAGTTCCTGAATATAGCCGCAGGCAATAGCGGCAAAAAAATCATCCCGGATGGTGATCAGTTGCACGTCTTTTTCTTCCTCACTAACCGGCGACAAATACGTCCGCATCATATCGCCCACATCGCTGATGAAATAACCGGGCATTACCGTATCAAGATCTATCACACACAAGCCTTTGTAGTCATCGTTGAAAAGCACATTGCTGATCTTGGTGTCGTGGTGAATTACCCGCAGGCGGAAACCAGGATCATTTTTTATATGCTCATAGGTTTGTACCAGGTGTTGTTGCTGTTGTAAATAGCTGATCAGGTCTGCTGCATCTTGTATGCGTTGCGGATTACCATTTTTCAGGGCCGTGGTAAACTGCTGGTATCGTAACGACAGATCGTGAAACTGCGGGATGGTGATCTTTAATAACCGGGTATCAAAACCACTTAACAGGTGAGTGAACCGCGCAAACTGGCGGGCTGCCTCAAAAGCCTGTTCGGGGGTAATTACTTTATCAATAGCATGCGATTGGGCTACAAAAGGGAAAAGCCGGTAATGCTGTTGCTGGTCATCTATATATAAATAATCGCCGGTAATGGTAGGCAGGGCGCCGGCAAACAGGTAATGGGGATACTGTTGTTTCAGATAACTGCCCAGGCTGGCCATG
>CBIMFG010000278.1:0-6067 GCA_966243125.1 uncultured Niastella sp. | reverse complement strand
GCACACTGTAAATGCTTTCCTGAATCAGGTGCGCCCGGTTGTAAGTTGGAATTATTACGCTTACCATGTTTCCTGATACGGAAAGGGGCATCCTTTCGTTGCCTCAACCGGCAGACAACCTCTTTTGCACATTTACCGTATTGATATCCAATAGTATGATTAAACGGTTCGCTATATATTACCCCTTGTTGGTTCTGGCTGCTTTGCTGGCATATTTTATATTCAAGGCCACCAGTGCGCCTTTTTCTGATTATGGGAGTTATTATTTTGGTAGTGGGGCTTTGTTGAATGGTAATTATGAATCGGTATATGATACCTGGTCGCTGAACGAATTGATTGCGCAAAAGGGATATGCCGGCATTTTTGTTTCGTATGCGCCGTTTCCGCCATTTACGTCAATAGTGATGTCGCCGTTTTTATTGTTCCCGGTGGCGGTTTCTAAAATACTGTTCAATGTATTTTCTGCGTCGTTGTTTGTATTGGTTTTGGCCCGGGCAAGTAAATATTTTTCACTGCCGGCCTGGGTGTTGTGGCTGATGCCCGTGATCTTTTTTGTTCCATTACGTAATAATATCTTTTTTGGACAGGCCTACCTGCTATTGTTTGCATTGTTGCTCGAAGGATTTATGGCTTATAAAAAAGGCAAACCGGTTGTTGCTGCCCTGTTATGGGGAATAGCTATTGTATTTAAATTATTTCCGCTGGTGATCTTGTTTTTCCTGCTGGCAAAAAAACAATATAAACAATTGGCATATTGTGTGGCCGCCTGTGGACTTTTAGGTTTGATGTCTGTATTGTTAAATGGATTTGCTTCCTGGCAATATTATGTATTTACCATTATACCCCGCGCCAATAATGGTGAGCTGAACGATAGTTACACGTATATCTTTCAGTCGGCCTTTATGTTAATGAAGAACCTGTTTGTATACGATGCCATTCAAAACCCGCAGGTGGTGTTAAACAGCACGCCTGTTTTTGTGGTTGGTATGGTTTTGTTCAAAGCTTTATTACTGGTTTGTTGTGTGGGCATTACAATACATAAAAAGACAACCGATCTAATGGCCTTTGCCTGTTGGATAACTGCTAGCATGTTGTTGTCGCCAAATGGAAGCAGTTATTCTTTGATCTTACTACTGATGCCCTTACTGGCATTGGCCAATAGTAAAAGAGCTTACTTGTTTATAGCAATAGCGTTGTTGTTATTGATTTGCTTTATTCCGGTTGCTGCGTTGGGTGGAAAACGGTTGTTGCTGCAGTTTCCCCGATTGTACGCCATGCTGTTGTTGTTTGGCGTTTTGATTATAGTAGCCGGAATGCAATTTCCGGTAAAACTTTTTAGTGCTGTTGCCGCCTTGCTGCTGCTGGCAGATGCGGGTAAACTGTTTCCGAGTTCGGATAATAGCAACTATTTATTAGGGGAAGAATTGCCGTTTGTATACGAATACGCCATCAAGGATAACCAGCTGGTATATTATTATTGGGATGATAAAGGAAGTCATGCCGCTAACACTGGTTATGCTGTTCAAAATTATTCCACCAATGAAGTACGGGTACAAAATAACCAGGTGTATTATAAGGATAAACAATTGACTTCAACCCCCGACCGCAAAAAGCAGGTAATGCTGGTAAATGGAAAGGAGATCATTTATTTGTCTGATAAATACCGTGGATTTGGGTTTTATACTTTGCGAACGATTTTTCTTCCTGTAAATGTTCCCGCAACCCGTTGAGTTTTTCAATAATATGGCTGGCTTGAATGTCTTTCATACAAAAATTATTACCGCCGCAGGGTAGTTGTTCATGGTGATGCACACAAGGTGAACAAGCTACTTTATTATAAAGGAACAAATGTCTGTTTTCCTCATTGGCCGGTATTTTTATATAATTCGCAGGGTTGGTTGGTCCCCATACAGAAATAGTAGGCAAACCCAGTTTACGGGCAATATGTAAGGGACCACTGTCTATGGTGACCATACAAACACCTTTATCAGCAATAAAATGATAATAAGCTTCAAACTCCAGGGCGCCGGCAATATTGGTTAGTCTTTCTTTTTGTTTGTGAGCAGATAAGTGTTCGTCAATGAACTGATCAATGGCGGTTTTGTCGTTGCCGGTTCCTAAAAATGCAATCCGAAAATGCGTGTGGGTTAAGATCCAGTTACAAATGGCGGCCATGGTTTCATCGGGTAATTTGCGCACCGGGGCAAGGCTGCTGCAGGTATTGTTCAGAATAATATAGGGTTTGTTCCATTCGTTTGTTCGTACCGGATCTGTTTCGGTTGATGGCTGTATTTCTGATTGAGTGATCACTTGCGCCATGTGGTAATAATTATCTTCCAGGCAGGCAGTTTGTTTGAATGGGATGTTATGGCTGTTGAGAAATTTCCGGAAGAACACCGGTTGTAAATGAAAGCCAAACCGGTTCTTCGCCATTGTTAATAAAGAATATACAGTGGTGAGCTTTGAATATACTTCCAGATCGGCCACCCACAGGTTTTTCAATTGCCACGACCGTACGATGTATTTCAAGGAAGTGCTGATGGTGTTTGACAGGCTGCTGGTGTTAATAGTCCAGATCTCGTCAAACACCTGGAAGGGCGCAATACCACTGGCGATATTGGAATCTGTTAATAAGATGAAACGGGTGTTCGGCAATTTTTTCCGCATGGCCTGAATGGAGTCCGTTGCTACCACCAGGCTGCCCAGCCCCAGTAGTTTTATAAACAGCAGGTGTTTGGGCGGTTGTTGCAGCGAATGGTTCCGGTGAAGAGTAATACCTAACAGCCGGGTAACAGGCAGCAACATGCCTATAAGGCAGTAACCAAGATATTTGTCCAATTTGCGGTTGGCTGGTAATTGCACAATAAGAAATTGATTGATTGTATGCCCATACGATAATAATGAAGGGTAGGTTGCTACTGCGGCTTTACAGGGTTATGATCTTATTACAAACCTGCAGGCTTTTTTTGTTATGGGTGATCAGAAGGATGATCTTGCCAGTAGTTGCCAGTTGTTGCAGGTGATGCAGCAATTTTTCTTCTGCTTTTTCATCCAGCTCACTAAAGGGTTCATCCAGAATAAGCACATTGGCTTCTTTATATAATGCGCGTGCCAGTGCAATGCGTTGGCGCTGACCACCGCTGATGTTCTTACCGTTTTCAGTAAGCTGGGTATTAAAGCCCGCCGGCAGTTTGGATAACCATTCTGAAATACCTGCCATGTCAAGGGCTTTATGCAGCCGTTGTTCATGGTACTGCTGCCCATTGAGTGTAATATTGGCTAACAGCGAATCGTATATGAAAAATGGCTGTTGTTTTACATAAGCTATTTGTTGCCAGTATTGTTTTCGTTGCAGGCTGTTTACCGGTTGTTGATTGATGCGTATTTGTCCGGTTTGGGGTGAAATAAAACCCAGCAGAATATTAAGCAGGGTGGTTTTGCCTTTGCCGGAATGACCGTCAATGCCCACCAGGTCGCCAAGTTGTAACTGGCAGGAAAAATTATCCAGCACCGGGTGATGATCGTAGGTAAAACCAACCTGCTCAAATGAAATAGAAGAAATAGGCGGCAGTGGGTTATTGACTGGTTGTTTAACTGCCGGCTTGTTTTGTTGAACCAGTTCATTAATGGTAAAGGAATACGTACGTATTTGCCCGGTGGCATTTAAAATGCGGGCAATGCCCGGAATGATCTTATATGCGGCTGCTATAAAAGCGCCAAGGGTTACAATTTGAGTGGTGTATTGTCCATGGCCAAACCAATTGCTGATGGCCATTAAAAGCAGCAGGCCAAACACCGCAAACACCTCTGCCAGCCGGGCCGGTAATGCCTGTAATGATTGCAGGGATGATTGGTGCAGGTTAAGGTCGTGCTGGGCGATGGCATACCGTTCGGTAAAATATTCGTTTCTGTTGTAAATGTTGCTTTCAACAAAACCTGAAATAGATTCATGCAGGCGCTGCCACATACCGGTGCGACTGTTCTTTATATAATTGCGGGCAGTATGCAGTTTGCGTTTGGTAAGCCAGCCGGCAATGATAACCGGTGGCAGTAAAATGATCAGCAGTAAGAGGAACAGTTGTGCATTGAACAACAGAATGGCTACAATAGATAAAAGTATCAGCACCGCTTCGGTAAACACCTGTTGCAGGGGCAATAGCACATGCTGGCAAAATTCCAGCGGCTGCAGGCTGATGGTGCGGGTAAACACCGATGAATCGGTATGAATATAATCTGTATAACTCCCTTCCAGGTAATGCAACATATTATTGCGGGAAATGCGGCTGGCTACCTGGTGCACAAAGCGGGTTTGCCAGGAATGGATGAGATAAGCCGCCAGGTTCTTCAAACTAAACACCACAAAAAACAAGGAGATAAGCAATAAAGATGAACGATTGAACAATGCCTTGGCGATTGATTCGCCCAAAATGGGTGTAAATGTGCGTATGGCATTAATGGGCTGCGTGTAAAAGTGAATGATGTACAACAGGAACGCCAGGGAAGCGATATCGGCAATACTGATAACAAGAGTTAACCCGGTGAACAGGGTCCACTGTTTTTTTTCCCGGTCGGTTAATATGGTCAGTACTTTATTGAAGATAGCTGTCACGCGTGTCACTTTTTATCAGGGTGAAATCACCCGAATTTTCAGGCTTTCAATACTGGTACGCAAAAACCGGCGGTAAGGTTGCCGTATAAAACCGGGCTTTTTAACCGGTTCTGCGTAAAGAAAAACATGAATATTATTTTTCAGTAATTAGTCACTCCCGGGCTGTGATAAAATGCGGGGTTCAAAATTTGGCTGCCTGCGGTTTAAAATCTAATATTGTTTACCGTTAGTTGTTATTCTGCGTTATATAGTACCATCGTCAGCAAGCCGTTACCTTACGTTTTAGTACCTGTTACAAACCAGCATACTGGTTTTTATTGTGATGCGATTAATAAATAGTTATCAGTTCCTTACATATATATTAAGAAATGTTAAAGTCACATAAGTGTTTTCTGTATTCTGTAAATTTGGTTGAACAATTAATCCAGCATAATATTGCTGCCCATTTAAGTACTACCGCACTGTTTATTGCTTAGCCAGGATTTGCCGCACACTCAGGAACTACTTTCATTTTTAATCAGTCCAGTATAACTGTCACTCACATCCAATGTGGTGGTCAGGATCTTATTTGCTCACTATAAACCTTATCGTTATGAAACTTTATCCATCCTCTGCTTTTGTTTTTCTGTCATTATCAATTCTGCATGCTGCTACCATTTTTGCAAACATTACCTGGAACGACACTGCATATTATTTCAATGAACGCGGTCAATTGTTGTGGTGCAATGTACATGCGGTTAAACCAATCAGTTATGTAATAAAAACTAAGAAGACGAATAGCGAGATCTTTCAGGACATTCCTTACAACGATGCTACTGTACAATTAAGTCCCGGCTATGATACCGCGTTAGTGTCAAACATTTCAAGACCAATTGCGCGGCGGGTAGGCGGGCTGATACGACATGGTATGATCAACGATTCACTGGTAGTGGAGAATATAGTACCTATACTGGATATACGAATCATGCGTCGCATGTATGATAATATTATTGCACGATGTACTTCCGGAAATGCGCATCAGGAACATGGCGGCGTAGTATTTCCCGATGGTACGGTAACCTGTATTACCGGTGATCTGTCGAACGAACAATGGATGCAAGGCGCAGCTTTGAACATCAAACAAAAAGCGCTGGTGTATTATCATAGTCATCCTGATGTCTATATAGAGCAGCGTACTGTCAATAACCTGTATAATCCCAATCAGGTACGATTTTCACAAACCAGCGAGGTGAAAACGATCAGTTATGTACAGGGCCCTTCCCGGCAGGACCAGGAAGCGGTAGGAGAGGGAACGGGTTATGTGTTTGGGATAAAAGCCAGTGGTGGCCTTATTTATATTTACGATAAAACAGGCGTACAGGCAACGCTGCCGGTTTCATTTGTTAAGAAGCAGTACAATCCTGCAGGCAAGCGTTTAAAAAAGAAAACAATAGAAACGTATTTTGCGGGGATTTAAAT